>CAIUQW010000140.1 GCA_903901395.1 uncultured Chlorobiales bacterium
CATAGCGTTGGCCGCGTACTTGGTCAGCTCCGCCGAGCGAATATCCATCGCGATGAATCGCTCGTGGCTGCGGTTGAACGGCGCGTAAAGGTTACGCAGAAGCTCCTTGGTGCGCGGATTGTCCACGCCGACGATGATGCGTTCGGGCTTCATGAAATCGTCCACGGCGTTGCCCTCTTTGAGGAACTCGGGATTGGAGACGACGTCGAAATCGAGCGCCTGGCCCCGCTCTTCGAGCACGGCACGGATCGTTTCGCGCACCAGATCGGCGGTACCGACCGGAACCGTAGATTTGTCGATCACGATGCGGTAATCCTGCATGTTGCGTCCGATGCTCTCGGCAACGCTCAGCACATGGCTGAGGTCAGCCGAACCATCCTCATCAGGCGGCGTACCGACGGCGATAAACTGATAGAGGCCGAAATCGACCCCCTCGGTAATGCTGGTGGTAAACCTGAGACGTCCTTCACGGATATTGTTGATGACCATCTCGTCGAGACCTGGCTCGTAAATTGGAATCTCTCCTTTCAGGAGCCGGTTGATCTTGTTCTCGTCAATATCGACGCACAGCACGTCATTGCCAACTTCGGCAAAACAGGCCCCGGTTACCAGGCCGACGTAACCGGACCCGAATATGGTAATCTTCATGCACTCCGAGGTTTAGTTGATCTGAAATAAAATGATGATAAGTGCCGATTCACAGCATGAAAAAGAAGTGTATCCTGGCAGGGGCACACGACCTTCCTCACCGGCATCGCTCACTCCACCATGATGATAAGGCAGCGCGACTTCTTCCAGAACTCCGCCTCGTTCCTGATCAGCAGAAGCGAGGAGGTTTTGCCGCCGACAAGCTCATATGACCCCCTGGTATGCGGGGTGATGATATGCAGATTGCGGATTGGTCTGTTGAAGTAAATATCCTTGGTTTCGGTGATATCGACCTGCCTGAACGGGCGAATATCGAAATCACTTGCCAGCACCGGCTTTGCGCCGAGAAAACGGGAAAATGTACCCGGCGGCTGCAGAATTCCCCTCGCAACCAGTTGATCGAATGTGCCTATGATGTAATAGGCCTTGACCATCTGCGCCTCCTGGTCGTCGATCGCCTCGTCCATGACATCGACCGTGCTGGTGAGTTTGGCGATCTGCCTGTTCAGCTTTGAAATCTCCCCTTTCATGGCGCCAACTTCGACGCTCTTCTTGTCGAGTTCCCCCTTCAGTTGGCCCGTCATGCGGTCGAGCGCCGCTATCCGGTATTGAGATTCGTGGTTCTGCTGTTCGAGCGTCGTGACCAGATTCTTGCTTGCCGTCAGCGTGGAGTCGATGAAACGGATATTAGTGTTGATCTCCCGGCCAATCTGTTCGGCGCTCTGAGGCTTTCGCCCCTCGACGTCCGACGAAAGCCGGACGACCACGGCCTCTTTCTGGCGTATCCGTCCAAGATTCTTCTGCACCTGAACCAGAATGGACATCATCGACTCGATATGCTTCTCTTCCTCCTTTTTCCGCTCGTTACGGGTGCAGGAGGTGACCGTCACGATGATCGCTCCCGCCAGCATGATGACGACGATGCGTCTGAATGGCTTCAAAGCCACGCTATCCATTGTTTAACTCCATCTTTGGTACCATACCACCTTGTATGCGGGGCTGGCAAATGTTCGCATTCGGGTATAGTAACATTTTCGGCGCCATCCAGAAAACAGCTTTTCGCAGGAACGACGCCATCTCCCGCAAGATTTCCATCGTTGGTAACTCCCCGGTAAAACATATAACACAGTTTCTCAGTAATTCCGCCATCGAGCGAGCCTTTGTATCGATCGCTGACGACCGAAACCACCCGGTACTTGCGGAAAAAGTCCGGCTTCAGATGGCTGAAAATAAAATCGGTTTTGATTTTTGCGAAATGCTCGTGTGTATGAAACGGCGTGCCAAGCGTCACCAGGCGACCAACCATGCCATTGACAGCATAGACATCCCCCTGAAACGGTTGCTCCAGCAGATAGATCATCGCCACCGTGCCGCCGCCGCTGTGCGCGACAATGGTCACCGGTTCGCCGGGAAATTTCCTTGCCATGCGACGTACCGTCCGGTCGAGCGCCGCCATGACCCGGTTGGTCGAACGCTCCGGCGATGGCGGAAATCCGACCCAATCGAGGAGGTTGACCGGCGCGATGGCGATCTTCTCCGCCGGTATCGAGGCGGAAAGCGCATCCCGCATCACCTCGTAGAGAGAATCCCAGAAAAGCACGCCGGGAACAATCACCACCGGATTCTGCCTGACCGCTGACATATTGGTCAACTCCTCCTGAACTGATTATGAATCATGAACACAAGATTCCACAGCCGCGCGCCTTATGACCAGCTCTTGAGCAGATCGAGTACGAGGCGGACGCCGAAACCGGTCGCGCCCGGCGTTTTCGAACCGCCTTTGGCTGGAAATGCCGGCCCGGCAATGTCGATATGCGCCCAGCGCTTGTGGCCGTCGATGAACTTCTGAAGGAACTTGGCCGCCGTCACCGAACCCGCGCCGCGTCCGCCTGTGTTGTGCACATCGGCCACGTCGGACTTGATCAGTTCGTCGTACTCGTCCCAGAGCGGCATCCGCCACACCTTTTCACCCGACGACTGCCCCGCCTTGAAAAGAGTCTCCGCAAGATCGTCGTCGTTGCTGAAAAGTCCTGCGACGCTGCTGCCAAGCGCCACAATGCAGGCACCGGTGAGCGTCGCCAGATCGACGATCACGTCGGGATCGTACTCCGTTTTGGCGTAGGTAAGCGCATCGGCGAGAATCAGACGTCCCTCCGCGTCGGTGTTGCCGACCTCGACCGTAATGCCCGACATGGTCGTGATGACGTCGCCCGGCATCTGCGCCGAACCGCTCGGCATGTTGTCGGTGGCCGGTATGAGACCGACAATCCTGAGCGGCAGCCCCAGCCCTGCGGCGGCCTCGACCGTGGCAATCACCGCGGCGGCTCCGGACATGTCCGATTTCATCTCCTCCATCCCCTGCGCGGGCTTCAGCGAAATGCCGCCGGAGTCGAAGGTGACGCCTTTGCCCACCAGCGCGACCGTCTTTTTCGTTTTGCCCTTCGGCTTGTAGTCCAGAATGGTGAAGGTTGGCGGCTGCTGGCTGCCTTTATTGACGGCGAGCAGACCGCCCATGCCGAGTTCGGTGATCTTCGCTTTATCGAACACCGTCACCTCGAAGCCGCCACGCTTGCCCGCCTCGATGGCCGCATCGGCCAGCGCTTCGGCGGAGAGATGGTTGCCTGGCAGGTTGACAAGGTCTCGCGCCCGGTTCTGGCACAAGCCGACAATCACTCCCTTTCCGGCACCCTTTTCGACCGCATCGACGCGATTGCCGCATCCTGCCAGCACCAGCTCTTCGATGGCTTTGGTCTTCTGCTCCTTCTTTTCCTCCTTGTCGAGCTTGCCGCTCTTCAGGCGGTCGAAGCGATACGCGCCATACAGTACGCCTTCGACGAGAATGGAGGCCAGCTCTTCCGGCTTGTGCTTCGAATGCTTCGACCAGTCGTCGATTCGAGAGCAGTCAATGGCCAGAACGCCGAGATGCAGGTCAACCGCCTTGCGGGCAACCGCTTCGGCGGCCTTGCGATAATCGGCTACCTCTTTGCCCTCGCCGATACCGGCAAGCAGCACTCGCGACGCCTCATCGCCCGAAGCCTGTCGATAAAGCAACGCGATCTCGCCAGCGGCGGCCTTGAAGTCCCCCTCGGGATTCGCGACCACGCCCAAAGCGGCGAGCGCCTTTGCCGCATCGCGCTTCATCTCTTTTTTCGTGAAAAACTGGACGAGAATATCGGCCTTCACCAAGCCGCCCTCTTTAACCGTAACGGTATAGTTCATATTTAAAACGTCAATAGTAATAATTGAAAAAATCAGCTGTTGCCCTGTTCGAGAGTGAACTTGCGCACATCCTCGAGAATCACGAGTTGCGCCTTCTCCGCCGACATCCGCAACAGGCAACCCGCCGCGTTCATGTGGCCTCCGCCGCCGTAATGCTTTGCCAGCTGGTTGACATAAATCCTGCCTCGCGACCTGAAGCTCACCTTGCACCGCCCATCCTGCATCTCAACGAGCAGCACAGCCACCTTGACGGTCGGCACGCTCAGAAGATAGCGAATGATGAGATCGGTATCGAAGAGCTTGCTTCCGGTCTGATCGAGCATCTCCTGGGTGATGAAAAGCCAGGAGATCAGGCCATTTTCAACGATTTTGATGCTCGAAAGCGACAGGCCGAGCAGCTTGAGCGCTTCCGGGGTCAGCGCATTGTAGATGCGATCATAGAGCAGTTCGGGATTGGCCCCATGCTCGACCAGCATCCCGGCAAGACGGTAGGTGTAGGGCGTCGTTTTGGGAAACCTGAACGAGCCGGTATCGGTCATGATTGCCGCATAGAGAGCCGAAGCGACCTCAGTGGTGAAAAGCTTCTCGCCGGTTCGCTGCTCCAGAGCGAGAATGAGATCGCAGACAAGCTCGCCGGTCGAAGA
>CAIUQW010000141.1 GCA_903901395.1 uncultured Chlorobiales bacterium
GCTGAATGGGCCAGGAACGTTTATTGTTTGCAAAAAAGATAAACTTTCGAGTTGCTTTCCAGGAAGCATGAAGGGTTCTGGGGTATCCGGCATTTTTGCGGGACGCGATGATAGAATGGGCAGGCACCCAATAGGCGATTGATCACTTGGCTATTGGTCTACCGGTCTTTACGCAGAATTTATCATTACTCCGGCCATAATAAATCACAAAGAAATTTCGGAGAGTGCTTTGTCATTCTGAATGAAACGAAGCGGAATAAAGAATCCATCTTATTGCTAATTAAAAAGTTATGGATTCTTCTCCCGATAAGTCGGGATCAGAATGACATCGGAAGGAAGTGACGGTGAACCGATAATTGATCCATTTAGTGGCCGGAGTAATAAGCCGCCTTCACCTGATCCATCGATCATCACTCACCATTTACCCACGAGAGTCCTCAAAGCACTTGAACAGGTTCCTGAAGAGTAACCATCACGCAGTACGTGGCTTCGCGTGCAGTTTGACCCACGCGGCGAAGCGGTTCATCCAGCCTTGCAGAAAATCACGGCTTTTCGGGCCTATGTCGCCCTCCTCGTCGAACAGGCCATCGTAGTAGCCGATAAACGCTTCGGGCTGGGCCATCGTTGGGACATCGAGCACGGCGAGGATGTTGCGCAAGTGCTGCTGCGCCATTGCCGTGCCGCACGCGCCGGATGAGAGGCCGATGATTCCGGCGGGCTTGCCCTCCCAGGCATTGTGGCCGTAGGGACGCGAACCCACATCGAGAGCATTTTTGAGCACGCCGGAGATCGAGCGGTTGTACTCGGGCGTGACGATCATCAGTCCGTCGGCTTCGGCAATCTCGCGCCGCACGCGCTGCATCGCTTCGGTCGGCTGCTCCTCGTCATCCTGATTGTAGAGCGGCAGGTCGTCAATTCTCAGATGATGAAATGCAAAATCGGCGGGCGCGAGCCGGATAAGCGCGTCGGCAAGCTTGCGGTTCAGCGATTCGCGCCTGATGCTGCCGACAACCACGATGATACGGTAGGTGCTCATGGCGAGGATAGAATAAGGTTTTCGATACCATCTGCCCGAACGTCACGCGCCCGCATTTGGTTTCAATTCAGATCATCGATCACTCGCCGCAGACGACTCACGAACTGCCGCTTCCATGAATTTCCTGCATCCGGTTGAAGATCGATACTTCCGATTCTATATTTCTGAGTATCGAAAAGCTTCCGACGGCAAACTTCAAATCCCGCAAGCAATGAACGAAACCATTTCCACGATACTCAAACGGCGCAGCGTTCGCCTTTTCCGGCCCGATCCGGTCGGGCAGACGGAGTTCGACCTCGTGCTCGAAGCTGGCCGTTACGCACCAAGCGCAATGAACCAGCAGCCATGGCATTTTACGGCCATCCGAAACCCGGAACTCCTCGGCAAGCTCGAAGAGAACTGCAAGAGCGCCTTCCTCGAATCGAATGTCGAGGCCTTGAGAGAGGTCGCCAAACAGGAGGGATTCAGCGTTTTTTACCATGCGCCGCTGATGGTCATCATCTCAGGCGATCCCGGCGCCATCGCCGCGCAGTACGACTGCACGCTCGCGATGGAGAACATGATGCTCGCCGCAACCTCGCTCGGCATCGGCAGTTGCTGGACGCACGCCGTGATGATGTTCAACTCGACCGACAAAGGCAAGGCAATCTTCAAACAACTCGGCTTCAACTTCCCGGAAGGGCACCAGCCCTACGCCGCCGCCGTTTTCGGCTACCCGGCTGAACCATACCCTGAAACCCCGCCGAAAAATGCGGAGTGCGTCACCATCCTCGACTGAACTTCCAGGCTTTTCCTCACGCAGATTCCGCTCTCCCCCGGCGATAACCGGGGGAGTTCATCAAGAACAAATCGCTCGTACCTGATTCATATAAAGTGCTATACACCCACTGACGAGCCGAGCCTCCCTACCCATTGCAAATCAACTGGTTGCAACTTTCCGCTAACAGAATCAGAATGACAGGTATTATATATATGTTTTCTATTGATCCAGAGAATTCCTACTTTTTAGGCAGGTTACTTTGTACCTGATTCTCACAATCTGAAAACCGGAGTTGACATGAAAAGAACTCTCCTTTCTGCTGCTCTCGCCATCGCGTTCCTCTTGTGCCACTCGCTCGGCTTCGCGGCACTGAACCAGATGACCGGCAACTGGCAAAACGTGGATCCGAACACGCGGGGCATCACGACCCTCATCATCGACGGCAACCCGAACAACCTGCGAATGCACGCCTGGGGCAAGTGCCATCCGCAGGATTGCGACTGGGGTGAGGTCGATGCGTACGCCTACGCGCCGAATGTCTCCGCGCCAATCGTGCCAACGGCGCAGGCCGTTTCCGCCGTGTTCAACGCCGGTTTCAGCCAGACGCTCGTCATAGTGACGCCAGCGGGCGACAACACGATCCGCGCCGAGGTCTACACTCGCTTCACGGATCGCAGCAACCGCAGCGACTACAGAGAAACTTACACCTTAAAGCGCCAGCTCCGCATGATGCCGATGAGACCAGTGCCCCCAGCCGCGATGCCGATGAGGCCCATGCCAGGCCCGATGCCCGTGCCGATGCCGCCCCCGGTACTCCGTGAAGATTGCGTTCCGTTCAACCCGGCCACCACGACCGTCAGAAACATCGACGGCCGCTGGACGATTGTTGACGGCAATCATCTGCTGTTCAACTTCGGTGACAAAAAAATGGAGGCTCTCCAGGCGCTGAAGGTTATCAAGTACTACCGGATGAACAGCTCCTGCTTCGTCGGACGCCCCGACCCGAGTTTCCGCTACCTCTTGGCCGACGGCAACGCGCCTCAGGGTAACATGCCCGGCGAGGACGGCGTAAGCTTCAACCCCAACACCACCGAGGTCAAGTTCATTGACGGACGCTGGAAAATCGTCGATGGCAATCACTGGATTTTCGATTTCGACAACAAGGAGGGCGAAGCGAGAACCGCATTGGCGATCATCAGAAAATATGGCTTCACCCGTTCCTGCTTCGTGGGCCGTCCTGATCCGAGCTTTATCTACCTGAAAAAGTAACCCGCTCGGCAATTGCCTGATCACAACCCCCGGCTTCATCGAAATGGAACCGGGGGTTTGTTCTTTATATTGGAACGAGTTGCGATCATGTGACGTTTCGCCTGCAAGCCGGGCATCGAACAGATCGCCCGCCAATATCATCAGTTTCCACGCATGATCAACCGCGACAGCTTCAGCATATTTTTTCATCCAGACTCCGGTATTCGGCAGAGAATGCCGCAATTTCTGAAATTGACGCGCCGGTTCAAGTGGCTGATGGCTCTCGTCTCGTTGCTCACCGCGCTTCATCTTTTTCCGGCAGTGGCGGCGGTTGCGGAACCGGCGAGGCTGACCGTGCTCTTCACCAGCGACCTGCACTCGTACTTCTCGCCGCATCACGAAATGGCAAGCGACAGAAGCGTCCGTGACGTTGGCGGCTACGCGCGGCTGGCCGGAGCGATTGCAGAGGAGCGCACGCGGGCGGGTGGCGAGGCGCTCCTGGTCGATGCGGGCGACTTCACGCAGGGCACGCTCTATCACACCGTCTTGCCGGATGAAGCGCTCGAACTGCGCCTCATGGGCGCGATGGGCTACGACGCCGTCGCGTTCGGCAACCACGACTTTGACTTCCGCCCTTCAGGCGCCGCCGGAATGCTCCGCGCCGCGCGTACGAACGCCGCCGCACAGCCTCAACTGCTCATCGCCAATCTGCATTTCAGCAAGGATGATCCCGGCGACTACGCGCTGAAGCTCGCTTTTCGCGACTACCCGGTACACGGCTATACGGTCGTCGAGCGCGACGGTGTGCGCATCGGCATTTTCGCTCTGCTCGGCAAGGACGCCGCCGAAGACGCAAGCTTTGCAAAACCGGTCACCTTCTCCGATCCCATCGAAGCGGCAAGAAAAACGGTAAGCATCCTGAAGGAGCGTGAAAAGGTTGACCTGATCATCTGCCTGTCGCATGGCGGCACCAACCCGGACAAAGCATATTCCGAAGATGAAAAGCTCGCCGCCGTCTCCCCCGGCATCGACGTGATCGTCAGCGGCCACACCCACACCGTTCTGCAAAAGCCGGTCATGGTGGGCAAAACGGCCATCGTCTCCGCCGGATCGTACGGAAGCTGGCTCGGCGTGCTCGATCTGAAGGTCGAGAACAAGCATGACGTAGCGGTGGCAGGATACCGGTTGCGAAAGATCGACGCGAGCGTGCCGGAAGAACCCAACATTGCGCGGATGATCGAGGGTTTCCGAAGCATCGTCGAAGCGCGATACCTCTCGCACTTCGGCTACCGCTTCGACCAGTTGCTCGCCCGCCAGCCGTTTGATGGACAAAGTATCGAAGAGAGCTATGCCCACCCTGGCGAAACCGGTCTCGGCAATCTCGTCACCGACGCTTACCGCTACGCCATCGGGCAGGCGGAAGGCCACCGACGCCATATCGACACAGCCGTCGATGTGCTCGGCTGCATCCGCTCGTCGCTCTACCGGGGCGACATCCGCGTGTCGGATGTTTTTCAGACCGCCTCGCTCGGCCCCGTGCAATACGGCTATTGCGGCAACACCATCGTGGTCGTCTACCTCACGGGGCGCGACCTGAAAAACCTGCTCGAAGTCGAGACAAGCATCGCCCCGTCGAAAAAGGACGCCCTGCTGAGCATCTCCGGCATCAGGTTCCGCTACAATCCAAACCGGATGATCTTCGACCGCGTCACCTCCGTCGAAGTCGAAGGAGTCGACCGGTACTTCCTCCCGGTCGAGAGCAAGCGGCTCTACAGCGTGGCTATCAACTCCTACCTCGCCAGCATGATCGACCTGATCGGCAAGAAATCGCACGGCATCCTCTCGATCACGCCGCGGGACGAAGCGGGCAATCCTGTGACAGAGGCGGATAAACACAGGCTCACGGTGATGCGAAACGGCGAGCCGCTGCGCGAATGGGTCGCTCTCGCCGAATACCTCTCGTCGTTCCCCGAACAAAACGGCATCCCGACAATCCCCGAACGCTACGCCAAACCCGAAGGGCGCATCGTCGCCGAAGCCTCATGGAACCCCATCGATCTTGTCGCTGGCGGCAACTGGCTCACCAGCACCGCCTCCGCGCTGGTGATTGGCGTGATGACGGTTGTTCTCTTGCTCATCCGCCGGATTATTGCAAAGCGAAACTACGCTATCAGCGAAAAACAGTAACCGGCAAAAGCTTGCTCCAAAATCCACGTAATCCACAACATCCACGCACCCTACACCGCCTATAAACCGATTGTACATCCCGATTGTTGTTCAAGATGAACAGACCCGCGCTTCCGGAACCGTCAACAGGCTGGAATTATGATTTTTGGTAACGTCTTGAACATGGAGACCTTCATCGACCTCGGTCTTGACCCCGGATCGGCAAACACGCTGATGTGCATTCGGGATAAAGGCATCGTGGTCGATGAACCCACGATTGTCGCAGTTGCAAGCGATACCGGCAAGTGGCTTGCCATTGGGCGCGAAGCGCTCAGCATGCACCGGAAAATGCATCCGGGCATCCACTCCATCCAGCCTGTATCCAAAGGAATTATCGTCGATTACGATATTGCGCAACGGCTGTTCAGGGAGCTGCTGCACTCCGTGAAACCGAGAATTCTCTTTGGCATTCACCGGCTGGTGATCAGCGTGCCTTTCGGTATCACCGAAGTGGAAAAACGTGCCTTCTTCGACATGGCAACGGAGCACCTTGGCGCGAAAGAGGCGTATCTGGTGTATGAACCGATAGCCGCGGCCATCGGCGCAGGCATCGACCCGTTCGAGCCGGTCACAAGCCTTGTCGTCAATCTCGGAGCCGACACCACGCAAATAGCCGTTATCTCGCTTGGCGGCATTGTCACGGGAGAATCCCTTGACGTTTCGGGCAACCGGCTCGACAGCGATATCATCCGATACCTGAGAGAACAAAACAATCTGGCGATCAGCGAATACGCCGCTGAGCAGATCAAGCTGCATATCGCCGCCACAGACAGGCTCGATCGGGACGGTCGGCTGACGGTCAAAGGATTCAACCTTCGGTCAGGCTTTCCCGAAACGCAGGAGATCAGCACCGCCGCCCTCAGCGAACTCATCACCGCCCCGCTACAGGAGATCGTCACGTCCATCAGGAAATGCATCGAGCTGCTTGCCGACAATCCGGACATGGCTGTCGATATTCTCGAACGGGGCATCTGTCTTGCGGGCGGCGGCGCAATGTTAAGTGGAATAGACAGAAAAATCCAGACCGCGACAGGACTCGCCGTAACGATCGGCAACGAACCGCAAACCACTGTCAGCAAAGGGCTGAGCACCATCCTCGAAAACTTCGAACACTACCAGCCTGCGCTCATCAGCAACAAAAAAAAGCACAAACAGTAGCTCGAAACATCGATCAAGGATGCTTACGAAGCGGCCAGCACTTGCACCATGACGAAACCGCTCATCAGATACTCAACCATGCGGTCGTAAAAATCCACGTGGAGTATCGTGTGGATGTTCCGATCATCGTGCATGGATGCCGGATTTTTGATGACGGACAAACACTATACTGATTGATTGTCTGGCTCCCCTCACCTCTTCGTCACCCGTTTCCGGCAATGTCTTCGTCCCATAGGTCGGGACGTTCGGCGATGAACCTGTCCATCAGCGCCCGGCATCCGGCGTCGTCAAGAAGCGTGACTTCAACGCCGTGCTCGTGCAGGAAGTCGATGTTGCCTTTGAAGTTCCGATCCTCCCCCACCACGACCCGCCCGATGCCGAACTGGACGATTGCGCCCGCGCACATCATGCAGGGCGAGAGCGTCGTGTAGAGCGTCACCTCGCCGTACCGGGCGCGGCGGCCCGCCTGCCGGATGCAGTCCATCTCGCCGTGAGCAATCGGATCGCCACTTTGCACGCGCTGGTTATGACCGGCGGCGATGACCTTGCCCGCTTCGACCATCACCGCTCCGACCGGCACGCCGCCCTCCTCGTAGCTTTTCCTCGCCTGTTCGAGGGCCAGCGCCATGAACTCCTGGTCTCTGTTCATAGTATCAGTAATATTTCGAGTTACACCCGACTGCCATTCTGAACGAAGAGAGGAATCCAGCCCCTTGTCAACTTTCAGGAGATGGATTCTTCACTCCGCTGCGCCTCATTCAGAGTGACAGCGTACCCGGTTACTTGTATTGCTGGGCGATGAAGAAGTACCAGCCGAGCGACGGAGATTTCCGGAAAATCGAGGTCATCTTCTTGCCGCTGAGCGAGTAGTTGAAAACGCCGCCTTCCTTGCCCATCACCGCCTTGAAAGCGCTGCCGAGACTTTCGTCACCGACTTCGGCAACTGTTTTGAACATCCGGGCCTGATGGCGGTGCAGAACGATTTTGGTATCGGCGTCGAGCGCGTAGAAGTAGGCGTTCTCAGGCAGCGTCATGCTCGAATCGACAACTCCGGCGAGCTTCACAGCATCGACCGACACGCCAACCGCCTCGACAACCTTGCCGTCAGCGAGCACCGGCGCGGCAACGACAATCGAGCGCTGCCCCGTCGATTTACTGATCACCAACTCGCCGAGCACATCCTTGCCAGCCATGAGCTTCGGGAAATAGACGCGATCCCTGAGATTCTGATCGACGAGACCGCCTGTCGCGGTGGAGAAGTAGCTGCCGTCGGGCATCATGAACCACGCGGTGGCATCGGTCGGCAAATCCTGAGCGAAGCGATCAAGCAGCGGCCTGACATCGTCCCATCTGGCTGACCGAGCTTCCGTCGTCGCGGCGATGACCTTCTCCGTTCGCAAAATGCCCGCGAGATGCTCCTCGACCATCCCCGTGAACGCGCCAAGCGCGACCTCCGGCTCCAGCTTCACCGAAGCCGGTTTCGCCTCCGCGCGAACCGTGAACAAACACAACGCCAGCACGGCGGAGATTAGAATTGAAATGAATTTAGACATGCGAGACCTCCTTTCAGGTTGTTTGAGAAACACCATGAACCACAAGACCTCCAGAAGCTGAGAAGCCAGCAACCACGGATGCCTAAGGCGACGCGACTACTGCTTTTTAAAGTTCACAATATCCGGGGTGATATGCAAGCGGGGAAAACTGAAGGGAAGTGCTTTTGATGACGCGAGTCAGTGATTTCCGGACAGAGAGTAAGAATCAATTTACAGCTTCATAACGTATCAGAATTATCAACTGCGGAGATTCCTCCCGGCACACGAATGATTACTTCTCGAAATACTTCACGCCCTCGATCCCCTGAAAATCGGCGTCCTGCGTCCACAAGGTTGCGCCAAACTCCCGAGCTGTCGCCAGCATGATGCTGTCCGCCATCGTGAGTTTTTCCTGAACGCTGAGTCGCGCCGCGCTCAATGAAAGCGTAGCCGACAGCTCGACAACCTGCCCTTGCTGCATGAAGGCGATGGCCTGAAGCGCACTTCCCTCGCCTCTTTGCTGGATAATACGCTTGAATACTTCATACAGACTGATAACCGGCACAACCAGATTCGTGAAATCTTCGATTGGCGCGGCAAAGCGTTCCGCCGCTGGCGTACCGGCGAAATACTCCAGCCATGCGGAAGAGTCCACGACATTCATACCCGGTCTCCTTCGCGCACTACCTGCGTGTCGAGTCCCGGAAGAAAGCCGCGCATCTGCTTCGGCGACAGGATTGGCACCAGCTCGATCCGGCCTTCATACACGATTGCCTGAATCTTCTGGCCGGGTTGCAAATCCAGGTGTTCGCGAATTTCCTTCGGAATCACGACCTGGAATTTCGGTGAAATTGTGACGGTTGTCATCGTGCCTCCATCGTTAAGATAATCGTCATACGATGAATATATCGATCAGCAAACGGTAAACCTACTCAATATCCATGCCCACGCAGCCTTTCCATCAACTCCTTGTGCGAGAACAGCGTGACGGTTCCGGTTTCGGGTTCCTCGTCTCTTTTCATGTGCATGGATCGATATAATCAATTTGTATATATTTATCATTATGATTAAAATGATTGAAATGTCAAACCCCTGATCATGGAAAAAAGAACGCCCAATTACCGACTCGAAAAGGTTCAAAAGGTAGTCGCCGACAGGAATTCACGCCCGTTTACCATGACGGCGTTACGAGGCGGCTTTGGCTTTGGGGTTGACCGAACCTGTCATGCGCGAAGTCGTAGTGGCGCTCCGAAAAGCGGACGTTTACAAGTCGATGACGACCAACCTTGACCATCAGCTCTGGCAGGATATGTATCACGGTATGACGCCTGATGGCATTCCGGTTTACATCAAAATAACGGATTTTGACGATGACCGCCCGCCGGTGATCCAGTTCAAAGCCATATGAAATAATTATTTAACGAATGGTGTGATAATGAATACGACGAAATGTCCCTCATGCGGTCATAATGGTATGATCGACAAGGTGCTTGAGGAAACGCTCACCTATGACGGAAAATCGATGACGCTGCATGACATGCGCGGCCAGTTCTGCCCGGAGTGTGGCGAAGGAATTTGGGACGACGAAAGTTACCGGCGCTATACGGAGTCTCAGGAGGGGCTGGTGCGGGCGATCAAAGGCGACCCGGCGGCGGACATCAGGCGTATCCGCAGAAAGCTGAAGCTGACCCAGGCGCAACTTGCCTCATCGTTCGGCGTCGGCAAGGTCGCGTTTTCGCGTTACGAGCGCGGAGAAACCAGGCCGCCAGCGCCGTTGCTCAAATTGCTGAAACTCATCGACAGGCATCCCGATTTGCTGGATGAGATCGAGAAGATGTGAGTAATGCTTTTTCCTTAATGACTCAGAGTGCTCCGTTTCGTATCTTCCGGTAAATTGCCGTACAAAATGTGACGAACGATGAAAACAACGAGCAAACAAAAACCGGAAAACAAGGCCAGGCTTGAGGCGAGAATCAACAGTCAGGTTCATTCGACGATCAAGCGAGCCGCCGAAATTCAGGGTCGGACGGTGACCGATTTTGTCGTTCATGCCGCGCTTGAAGCCGCTACGAAAACGATTGAGGGAAGCCACATCATCCAGCTCTCGATTGAAGGGCAGCAAGCTTTCGCGGAAGCACTCCTGAACCCGCCGGAGCCGAATAATGCGCTGAAAAAAGCGTTTGAAAAACACGCCGAACTGACCGGGAACAGAGGCTGATCGAGGTCATGAGCACGCCGCCATTCTCGATAGTCTCATTCAGCCGTGAACATCCGAAAAAAGGATTTTGTTGCGGTGCGGAAATTCTTGACCGCTATTTTGCCGAGCACGCGGGTCAGGACATCAAAAAAAAGATCAGCAAATGCTTTGTGGCAATCGACAACGAACAGCTTCGCGTTGCCGGATTCTACACGCTCTCCGCAGCTCAGATTCCGTTGACGAGCTTGCCTGAGCTACTCGCCAAAAAGATGCCCCGCTACGACGCCATCCCAGCGTCGAAAATCGGACGGCTGGCGATTGACAAACGCTATCAGGGCTTAGGACTTGGCAGCGTGCTGATTGCCGATGCCCTGAAAAAATCCTCGGACGCCTCGATGGGAGTCTATGCTGTACTGGTCGATGCAAAAGACGATAACGCCACAGCATTCTACCAGCACCACGGCTTCATCCCTTGTCTCGGCAAACCTCAAACCCTCTTCCTGCCGCTGGGAACCATTGGGAAGTTGTGAGATTTTTTCTCTCTTGCTCTCGCGCTCTTCACCCCTGAGAGCGACAAACCACCAGTCTGAAAACGGGAACCTTCATGAAAGCTTATCCGTTATTCCATACAAAGTTTGTACATTCAAACAAATCAAACGATGAGCCATGAGCACCGTTACCGTAAATATCTCTTTTCAGGAGTCGCTTTTAAACGAAATAGACAGCACGGCCAAAAAGGAGCATCGCAGCCGTTCAGAGTTTCTGCGTGAAGCGGCGAGGCTCTACATTCAACGCCAGCAGCAGTGGGAAGAGCTGTTCCGGCTTGGCGATGAAATAAGCGCAGCAAAGCAACTGACTGCCAAAGAGGTCGAGGATGAAATCAACGCTGCCCGGCAGAAAAACGCTGTCGGCCAATGAGGGTCGTTTGCGACACCAATGTGCTCATCTCAGGAATTCTCTTCGGCGGCAAACCGAGAGAACTTTTGAGGCTCTGCTCTTCCAGTAAAGTCACCAACGTCACCTCGCCTGCGCTGCTGACAGAGGTCGAAGCGGTTTTGACTCGGCCAAAATTCGGACTGAACGATGAGCAGGTTTACGGTATCATACGATTATTCAGAGATACGTTTTCTCTTGTAAGGCCGGAAATCAGCCTCTCGGTCATTACCGCCGACCCCGATGACAACCGCGTTCTCGAA
>CAIUQW010000142.1 GCA_903901395.1 uncultured Chlorobiales bacterium
CGGCGATGAGCCGAAAATCGTGATGCGCGAAGGTGTAAAGCGACAGGCTCAGCAGCAGCACGAGCACGCCTTTCGCGGCTTCGAATATCGATACAGCCCTGAGGCCGCCTTTCATGTTATCGAGCATGAGATCAAACGAAAAATTACCGCACGACACTGCCGTAAAACCGCCATATCCCTGACAAATCTCTATCGTTGAAGCACTGACAATCTAATCAGATGTACGCTGATTTCCATCATTCCAGCTCGCGGCATCATCATAACCGATCCGCAACCATACACGAAGCAGACGATCTTTGAAACCGGTTCCTTGCATATATTATCCTGTGCCGTTATCAGACCGGAACAAAGCAAAGGTTCGAGCATGTCATCACTCAGCATTCTCATCATCGACGACGAGGCGAACATCCGCAAAACGCTGACCATCTTCATGGAGTCGCGCGGCCACAAGGTCAGAACTGCGAGCAATGTGCATGGCGCGATGGAAGAGGCGACGATGTATCGATTCGATCTCGCCCTTGTCGATCTGCGGCTCGGCACGGAGAGCGGTCTCGACCTCATTCCGGCGATGGCGAAATCCTTTCCCTGGATGAAGCTCGTGGTCATCACCGCTTACGCAACCGTTGAAACCGCCGTCGAGGCAATGAAGCGCGGCGCAACCGATTACATCACCAAACCCTTCGACTTTGACCGGCTCGACCATGTGATTGCGCAGATCGCCTCGTTCTGTGAAATGGAAAAACGCCTGATGCCAGCGACGAAAACCGGCGAGCGCCTGACCGCTGAACTGGAGATCAAAAGCCGCGAACCTTCGATGCAACGCGCTCTGATGCTGGCCCGGCAAGTCGCCTCGTCGGAAGCCGTCGTGCTGATCCGCGGCATGAGCGGCACCGGCAAGACTGTGCTCGCCCGCTCGATGCACCTGATGAGCAGGCGGGCGAAAGGGCCGTTTGGCGTGATCTCATGCCCGACCTTGAGCAAGGATTTGCTTGAAAGCGAGCTGTTCGGCCACCTCAAGGGAGCTTTCACCGGCGCGCTCAGGGACAATCCCGGCAGGATCGCCGCGTGCGAGGGCGGCACACTCTTTTTCGACGAGATCGGCGACCTGCCGCTCTCGATTCAGCCCAAGCTGCTGCGCTTCATACAGGAGCGCGAGTACGAACGCGTGGGCGATCAGCATACCCGCAAGGCTGATGTACGGATAATCGCCGCCACCAACATCGATCTCGAAGAGGCCGTGAAAGAGGGGCGCTTCCGGGAAGACCTCTACTACCGCCTGAACGTGGTGCCGATCGTGCTGCCTTCGCTCGCCGAACGCCCCGGCGACATCGAACCGCTCGCCAGCAGCCTGCTCGCCTACTTCAATGCCGAAAACAGCAAGGCAATTCAAGGGTTCACGGAGGAGGTTCTCGCCATCTTCAGAAGCTACGCCTGGCCGGGCAACATCCGGGAGCTGCGCAACGTCATCGAGCGGGCGGTGATTCTCTGCAACGCCAGCCAGATCGACGCCGGGCTGCTGCCCGAAACGATGGCTGCGAAAAAGAGTTCGCTCAGGCTCGGCGATCCCGTCTCCCTCGGCCTCATCGAAGAGCAGCACATCCGCAAGGTGCTCACCGAAACCGCCTCGCTTCAGGAGGCCGCCACCATCCTCGGCATCGACCAGGCGACGCTCTGGCGAAAACGCAAGCAGCTTGGTATCCGGTGAAGCAGAAGCTGGCGACGTCGCAAGGTGCTCAAAAAGTACATCGGAAGCTGAAATTAAGCGAGACATCAGAATTCATCAAAGCCGGTTGTAGTTTCACCGGTTTTGGTGTTTTATGGGTGGCCGAGGCGGATTGACAATTGTGAGCAAAAAGATTGCTTTGCCGAACGATTTTACGTAAATTCTCACAGAAATATTCTGCAACCTTTTGTTGCGGATGACATCCCGCCCCTCGTAGACAACAGCTATTTTTTCCCTGGATCGACTACTCGAAAATTTTCAAAAAGGAGATATGTCATGAAAAAATCTGTCAAAAACATCCTTGCCACGTTAAGCGTTTCAACCCTGATTGCCGGAAGCTCGGTTCCACTCATGGCCGCCGACAAGCCTGCGGACAA
>CAIUQW010000143.1 GCA_903901395.1 uncultured Chlorobiales bacterium
AACGAGATCGACTTCGCCCGCAAGCCGGTCTTTCGCGTGCTCTTCAACGAGATCACCAAAAACGCCATCATCGACGCCATCGGCCACCCGAAGCAGATCGATTACCGGCTTGTGCGGTCGCAGCAGACCCGGCAGGGACTCGACAAGATCGTGGGCTACAAGATCAGCCCTTTCCTGTGGAACGTCGTCTATCGCGGGCTTTCGGCGGGACGTGTGCAGTCCGTGGCGCTCCGGCTGATCTGCGAGCGCGAAGTGGAGATCGAGGCCTTTACGTCGCAGGAGTACTGGACGATCTACGCGGATTTCACTACCGATACCGGCGAGACCTTCCGCACCAAGCTGGTCAAGGTGAAGGGCGAGAAACCCGACATCACCTCCGGCGAGCAGGCTGAAGCGATTGCGACGGCCATTCAGGGCCGCCTTTTCGCCATCAGCGAGATCGTGCCGAAGGTGATCCAGCGCAAGCAGCCGCTGCCGTTCACCACCTCGCTTTTGCAGCAGGCCGCCTCGAACCAGCTCGGCTTCGGCTCGCAGAAGACGATGCGCACCGCGCAGCAGCTCTACGAAGGCATCGAACTCGGTTCTGAAGGCGCGACCGGCCTCATCACCTACATGCGAACCGACTCCACCCGCATCAGCGGCGAGGCGGTCGCGCAGGCGCACGACTACATCACGCAGCAGTTCGGCGCGGAGTACAAGGGCTTCGGCGGGCAAGGCAAGGCGGGCAAGAACAGCCAGGATGCGCACGAAGCAATCCGCCCGACCTCGGTGACGCGCACTCCCGAATCGCTTCGCCGCCACCTCACGCCCGACCAGTTCAAGCTCTACGAACTGATCTGGAAGCGCTTCGTCGCCTCGATGATGGCTCCGGCAAAAATCGAGCAGACGCGCGTGGACGTGGAGGATCAGAAAAAAGAGTTCGTCTTCCGCGCCACCGGCAACCGCGTGCTTTTCCCCGGTTTCTTCCGCGTCTACGACGACCAGCAGGAGCTTGACTACGAAGCGCAGAAATCGACCCGCGACGAGGTTGAAAAGGAGCAGATCGTCAAATTGCCCGAACGCCTCGCTGTCGATGACAAGCTCAAGATGTCCGAACTCGACCGCAAACAGAGCTTCACCCGTCCGCCCGCCCGATACACCGAGGCGAGCCTCGTCAAGGAGCTGGATAACTACGGCATCGGTCGTCCCTCAACGTACGCATCGATCTTCTCGACCCTTCAGGAGCGCCGCTACGTCGAGCTTCAGAAGAAAAAAATCATCCCGACCGAGCTTGGCCGCGACGTATCGGCGATCCTCGTGGCGAACTTTCCCGACCTCTTTAACGTCCGCTTCACGGCGGAGATGGAGGACGAGCTCGACAAGGTCGCCTCGGGCGACGACGAGTACGAAAAGGTGCTCGACGCTTTCTACCGCCCGCTCGAATCAGTATTGAGCCACCGCAAGAGCGACCCGCTCATTCCGCAGAACCGCGACGCCGCCGTCTGCGAAAAGTGCGGCAAGGGGCACATGATTGTCAAGTGGACGACGAGCGGCAAGTTCCTCGGCTGCTCGGACTATCCCAAGTGCAAAAATATCAAGGCGATAACCACCAACAAGGCCAAGCCGAAAGAGACCGGCGTGCGCTGCCCGGTGTGCGGCGAAGGGCACATGCTCCTGCGCAACGGACGCCTCGGCCCGTTCCTCGCCTGCTCGAACTACCCGAAGTGCAACACGCTGCTTAACCTCAGCAAACTACGTCACATCGAGCAGATCAAAACTCCGCCGATCACCACCGACCTCGCCTGCGCGAAATGCGGCGCTCCGATGTATTTGCGAACCGGCAAGCGCGGCCTCTGGCTCGGCTGCTCGAAGTTCCCGAAATGCCGCGGACGCCTCTCATGGAGCACGCTCGACGAAGCGACGCAACTTCGCTGGGAAAAGATCATGAACGACCACATGGCCGCCCACCCGGCAGTAACCATCACGATGCTCGACGGCACGCCCGCGCCAATGAACCTCCCCATCGAAGACATCATCCTCCGCGCCGAAGACGCCGGACTGATCAGCGCTACAGGTGAAGCGGTGGAGAACGCGGAAGTTACGACGTGAAATGTTGGGGTGGTAAAGACCAAAAGGACGAAAGGGACGGAAAGGACAAGAAAGCGGAGAATGATGCTGAGGACTACTTTTCTTTGGCGCGTATTCTCTGAAGTCTGGCTTTGGTCATGCGCTCGCGGATGCCGCCTTGTTCGAGGAAATCACTCTCGATACTTTGAAGCTGTCGATCAAGCAGATAACAGCACACTTTGATGAGGCCAATGATAACATTCGCGCAGATTTCAGGATTTTCGTGCTCGATCCCTTTCCGGAACGTCTCGTAATCAGCATCGGTCTGCCGGTTGAGTTCCCTCAGCCGCAACGAATAAGGATGCCGTGCATCCCACTCGGTTAATCCGTTCACGTGCAGAAAATCCTGATAATCGGCAAGCAACTCTTCGAGACTCGCTCTTGCAACATTGGTCAGCTTCAGCTCCGTCTCCTTTGATGTTCCCGAAGCCATGCTTCCCTCGATGATATTCTGCTTTCCTGAACGAGCCGCCTGAACCATCTGATCGACGGTTCTGTCGCGCTTGCCATAAAATCGCCGCGTAAAAAAGACGGTTGCATCGTAAATAATCTCGGACTTTTGATAAGAGAGCAGCTTGCGATATCCGCCATGCGGAGGAATAATCCTGTCATCCGGCATAGTCATAAATTTTGGTTATCTATTTTCAGTCCCTTTCGTCTTTTTTGTCCTTTGCGTCTTTTTCCGACCGGCAAGTCTCACCTCTTAAAGATGCGGGCACTCCTCTTTGCGAAGTTTATAGAGACCTTGAACATCAGCGCCTGGTTCATGAAAAAGCTTATCAAAAGCCAGTCCCCTGCACAAGCATTTCTTTAAATCGTGAACATCCCCTGCTCCCGTCAAAACCATATCTCCTCTGATCTTGCCAAATCGCGCCTCATAAAACAGGTTACTGATTTCCTCCAATGCTTTTAAGGCAAGCTCGTCGTCACCCTCAGGAAATTCTCCGATAACCTCATTTGCCAAAAAAACCTCCTTGTCATAATGCGCTGAATATTTGTTTCTTGCCGTATAAATCGCGCCACTTTTCCTGTCACGAAATGAAGGTGGTATGCGAGCCAACTCTTCATTGACCGACTCTTTCAACTGCTCGCTCCAACGAAATTTCGCATCGTTCAGAATATTCTCAACGCTGAAATTCTCGACACCGCACGATTTTGGTGGCCCCAGCAATTTTGAAAATTCGAGATACAGATAATTGAATAAAACATTTTGTATCAACTCAAAAAATCGCCCTGCCGCCTTTTGCAAAAGAATATGATCTTCCTCCGAATCTGCGAGCTGCTTGAGCGTGTAATGATATATTTTCAAATCATGCACGGCATCGGAAAAGCGCTTCACGATTTCATCGAGACGAGCCGCCTCTTCTTCTGGTGTTGGATTTGAATTCATATGTATTTTTCCATAAAAAGGTTAAAAAAAATTAAAACAAACATCTTTTAAAAAATCCAACATTATTTATCGAGCCAACAATTAAAGGAAAAAAATCGGGCCTGATCGCCGCTTGCGACCCGAACGTTCATCGGAATCGGCGTCAAGGGAATCAATATTCATACACGCCCGACGCTGATAGAACCGTGCGTAACGCCCATCAGGTCGCCAGTGGGGTTATTGAGCGGAGCCATCACTCCGCTTGACCTGGACCTTACCGTTACGGATGGCATCAATAAGACGATCCGTGCCTTCATTTTCGGGCCGGTACCGTTTATACGCTTCAAGATGGCGGATAGCGTTATCCTTATCCCCAAGCATCAAGTATGTCAGGCCGAGACTCCAGTTGGCATCAATAACACCCAGAGAAAGCGATTTTTTCAGATAGGGTAGCGCTTCAGCCGATTTGCCAATGTTTCCAAGAAAAGTTCCGTACATGAAATTGCCCTTGGGGTCTGAAGTCGCTTGGGCGAGAAACTGTTGAAAGAGTCTGTTAGCCTTTTCGGCTGCTTCCGGAATGTCAAGATTGTGGCCCATGCTGTTGATATACGCGGCCCTGAGAAGAAATTCAGGGTTTGGTGTTGGCTCTTGCAGTAACAGATTGAGCATGCCGGACAGGGCGCTGACATCATGAATAGCACGCTGTTGCTCCTGGGGTGTATCAAATTTTGGCGGATAGTTGTTGGCATGGGATGATAAATCATTGAGCATTCTGTCCAGGTAGCCAACATCAAAGCTGTATCTGGTGCCCGCACTGGTCGTCTCTTTCTGCAACAGCAGGTTTACGTCGTAGTGGCCATACTCTTTGGCGCTGGCGGTTGACGCGATCATTACAATCAATAGCGCGGAGAGGTAGGCGCGGAGCTCGTGATAGTAACGGTTCATGGCTTGTTCCTGCTGAGGTTGCTGTTATGGTTACGCGATCGCCGTGAGCACTTCCGGCGTAACGGTCTCTTTTCCGGGTTTGCGGGCGTGAGCCTCCGCGCTATGCTTCAGCTCGCTGGACGAAACGAGGAATATTCTGATCGTTCGCATGGCAGGGGGTTTTGTTGGCTTGGAACACCCACTGCGTAAGTTCGTTAAAAAGTCGGAAAAAGCGTGGCGTTTTTTGCCCGTAGGGGCAACCCTCGCGGTTGCCCTGGTGGTAATGCCATGGACTTGGTGGACGTTGTGGACAAAGTGGACAGCGGGGACATTGGGACGCAGCTTGCGGAAAGAAGCAAATCTGGCGTGACCGTATCGAGGGTTCGGGCGTCCATTTGAGTGGCTGGGCAGGAGCTGCCGTAAAAAAAAAGATGAAGCAAGTACTCCTCATCGATCAGGCGCAGCAACAGCTTATCGTCATTGGGCGCGATCCGCTTCAGCTTCCCGTAAAGGCGTGCGATTGACGTCGAGCAGTTGGTATGGCGTCGGGACTTGCAATTGCTCCGCACCGCCGATCCGGTCGAACCTTGAGCCGACCAATCCCGGTGTGGAGTTTTGTCAGTATCCGATGACGCATCAGGTCGTTTCGGCCATCGCTTCGTATCGAAGATTCCGAGAGCGTTCCTTTTTCCACAGGCCGAACTGAGCCGAGTACACGCATAAAACGCTGCCGGATTCGTTCAGCGATTTATCACCCCGGATTGCCTCCTGCACCACCTTTGCCCTGAACTGCACCGTAAATATGTTGCGTTTCTTTTCACTCATAACCTGACCCAATTTTCGGGCAAGTGACCACCTTAAACCACTGTCTGAAAATCGTGGTACACTATAATGTGCGGGGGATTTTGCATCTTCTGGTAAAAAGCGGCCTGAATGAATTCCTTGTTCACCATACTCAGCGGCATACGGTTCGACAATCCCTTCTGGCTGCTCCTCCTGCCGCTGGCTGTTGGCGGATCGGTGGCATACCGGTTGTTCTGGCGCAAGAACAGGCCTGGTGTGCTGTTTCCCTCCGTATCAGCCCTGCGTAACGCCGGGTTTTCGGCGGTTTCGCTCTTCTCAAAAATTCCCGAGTGGCTGCACTGGATGGTGGTCTCGCTCATCGTCCTGGCGCTCTCCGGCCCCCGGGCGCCTTTTCCGCCATCCACGCGCGACACGGTCGGCATCGACATCATGATCGCGCTCGATGTTTCGGCGTCGATGAATACGCCCGATTTCGGCGGCAAAAGCCGCTTCGAAGGTGCGCGCGACGCGGCGATGCGCTTCATCGACAACCGGCCAGCCGACCGCATCGGGCTGGTGGTCTTCAGCGGCGGAAGCTTTACCCGCTGCCCGCTGACCATCGATCACAACGTGCTCGAACGGTTGGCCGAGACGCTCACGCCCGGCTTTTTCGACGAGCCGGGCACAGCAATCGGCACGGCGATCCTGACGGCGACCAACCGCCTCAGAGCTGCTTCGTCGAGAGAAAAAGTTCTGTTGCTGATCACCGATGGCGAAAACAACGCCGGAGAGGTCTCGCCGGAAACAGCGGCAAGGATGGCGGCAAACTACGGCATCCGAATCTACACGGTTTTCGCGGGCAAGCAGGCAGGAATGTTTGAGAGCGACAAGAAACCGGATTTGAGCCAGAAAGGTCGCAGAGAACTCGAAACGGTGTCGCGCATCAGCGGCGGCCGGATGTTCACCGCCGGTGATCTGTTCGGCTTGATGAAAAGCTTCCGCGACATCGACCGCCTCGAAAAATCACGCCTGAAAGGCAGAATGCCGGGCCGCACCATGGAGCTGTATCCGTGGCTGCTCATGGCGGCGGTGCTCCTGCTGTGTACCGAACAGGCGCTTTCGGCAACCCGTTTCATCAGGATTCCATAACCATGTGCTTTGCAAAGCCCGGCTATCTCATCCTTTTGTGGGTGCTCATTCCACTCTCGGCTCTGATGCTTTACGGAGTTCGCCGAAAGCTCGCACGCCAAAAAAAGATCGACGGCACCGGCGGAGTTGCCGGAATCCTGCCGCCCGTGAGCGTCAGAAAGCTCGTGCTGCGCCGTCTCATGCTGCTGCTCTCGGGGGCGCTGATGATCGTGTCGATGGCTGGCCCGCAGTTGTGCAGCGGCCAGAAACCGGAACGTCAGAAAGGGATCGAGGTTGTTTTCATGCTCGATATTTCCAACTCCATGCTGGCGAGGGATACCGCGCCCGACCGTTTGAGCCGCGCCAGGTCGGAGTTGCTGCAGATCAGCCGAAACATCGGCGATGGGCGCAAGGCACTGCTGCTGTTTGCTGGAACGCCTGTCGTGCAGTGCCCGCTGACCGATGACGAGGAAGATTTCGAAATCCTGCTCGACATGGCGACGCCTGACCTGATCTCGACGCAAGGCACCGATTACCACCGCGCCTTCGAAGCCGCGCTGAAGCTTGCCGATTCCGCCGACCGTACCTCGGGCAACGAAACAGTACTGGTGCTCTGCAGCGACGGAGAGGATCACGGAAACGGTCTCGATGACATTGCCGCGGCGCTGAAAAAGCGTGGCGTGTATCTCCACGTGATCGGCGTAGGCGGAGTTCAGCCCGTGCAGATACCCATGCCGGGCGGGCCGAAGCGCGACGCACAGGGACGGATCGTGCTGACCTCGTTCAGCCCCGAACGGCTTGCCAGTCTCATCAAAACCGCGAATGGAAAATTCTACTACAGCCGTCCCGATACGCCGGTTCATGCGGCCGTTACCGCCGATATTGTCGGCGAAGCTGCCTCCGCCCGGTGGATCATGGCGCCGGCTCGGCGCGTTCCGGTGCACGGCGAGATGATCTTTGTCGCGCTTCTGTTTTTCGTTTCAGGATCGATAATGACCGATGTCAAACGTCCATCCGATCAAAAAGCCTGAACTGTCAGGATTGGCGGATGTTGGCATCTTGCCTGAAAGATTGTTAAATTCCACAAGACCAGAGCTGAAGAGCTTCTCGTCACCTCACTTTTTCACTACACCAGAACAAAACGCAGCGATATGGAGCAGTACGCAACGGGACAGAAAATTCTCGATCCCATCGAACGCGCCAAACTTGGCGTGAAGGTTTTCAATCTGCCTTACAGCCAGGCTGAAGCACTCATCGACGAGTACGTGAGCGGAAAGAATTACGACCAGGCAAGCGTCGATTTTTTCAAGGATCAGGTGGCTACGCAGATTCACATCCGCGAAAAGGGTGCAGAGCTACTCGTTACCGGCGGGGAGATCGTCAAAGTGCTTTCGCGCTCTTTCATGCAGAACTTGCCAAAAGCTCTCGATCGGAGTTGATCGAAACAGGCTTTTCCTGATTTGCACAGATGCCTGAGTACCAGAATCGCGTGCGCCACATTCCAGGTTCAGCCGTGTGACATTTTTGCTTTTTTGGTGGTTATTATGATGATAACACAATGCGGAAAAAGCTCTTGAGCTTGCCTCCGTCATGAAAAAAGTACCGAAAACAGCAAGAAGCGATCAATCATGCATTTCGATCAGAACAAATTTACCGTCAAGGCGCAGGAGGCTCTTCAGGCGGCCTCGATGCTTGCCAGCAGCAAGCAGAACCAGCATATCGAACCCGATCACTTGCTTAGCGTCATGCTGGGCGATAATGACAATATTGCCTGCCAGATCGCGCGAAAACTCGAAGCGCCCGTCGATACGCTCCTCAGCGTCATCGACCGCGAGATCGACCGCATCCCGAAAGTGACCGGCGCGTCTGCGACCGGCCAGTACATCTCCACAGACCTCGGCAAGGTGTTCGACACGGCGCTGAAGGAGGCCGAGCAGCTCAAGGACGAGTACATCAGCTCCGAGCACCTCTTCATCGCCATGAG
>CAIUQW010000144.1 GCA_903901395.1 uncultured Chlorobiales bacterium
CCTCCATCGAAATATCCTCGCCCTCGGCGATCTTCACCGCAACATCCTCGCTCCAGTCATCGAGGTTCACCAAGTAACCGTTCTCGTCCGTCTCGACGCTCACGCCACCCCCAGGTTTTACCGCTGTTCTGATCCCACACCCATGCAGCGACGGCGTTCAGCTCCGCGGCGCTGAGCGGCACTGGCGGCATGAGGCCGAAGCGGGTGATCGCCTGCGGGTCGGCAAGCACTTTGTCCTTCGAGGGCGATTTGATGAATTCAGCCATCTGTTTGATGCCCTTGGCGCGGGATGAGAAGCGCTGGTGATAGCGGGCTGAAATGGGCAGAATTGGCGGGGCGGTTTTGGGTGGCGGCGCGACCGAGTGGCAGACGCTGCAATTCTTGTCGAAGACGGCTTTGCCGTCCACAGCCGCCGAAGCGTTTACCGGAATTCCTGCGGCAAGCACCCCGATGCCGATGGCAAGCGCGGCGGCGAGATTGTTGTTTGAGTTCTTCATGGTTCGTCCATAATCGTCATAGGTTTCAGAACACCGGTAACGTCCTTTCGTTACCCTGTTTTAAGTTAGAAAAAACCTGCCGTCAATCAACGCCGTTTACGAACATCCGATATTTTTTCCGTGCCGGTAAAACCGTATACTTGATAAACAAACAGACCGGTCAGTTCCGAACCCGAACCACGGAAATCTTCATGAAACTGCTGAAAAACGCCATTCTGCTCATCCTTCTCTTTCTTGCTGTCGATGTGGGCAGATACTTTTTTATTCCCGACATCTCCCGGCTGGCCCGCACCAATCCCGGTAAAACCGCCTTCATGGAGTATCGTGAAGATGAGTGGCGCAGGGAAGGGCGCGATATGAAGATCAGGCAGCGCTGGGTGCCGCTGAAAAAGGTGTCGCCATCGCTCATCAAAGCGGTGCTCGTTTCGGAGGACAACAACTTCTGGCATCACGAAGGGTTCGATCTCAAAGCTATCGAAGGGGCGGTTGAAAAGAATATCGAGGCAGGCGAATTCAAATTCGGCGCGAGCACCATAAGCCAGCAGCTTGCCAAGAATCTGTTTCTGTCGCCCTCGAAAAATCCCTTGCGGAAGCTCAAAGAGGCGATTCTGACCTGGCGGCTGGAGAATACGCTCACGAAGCGGCGTATTCTTGAGCTGTACGTCAATGTTGCCGAGTGGGGCGATGGAATTTTCGGCATCGACGAGGCGGCCCGGCGCTATTTTGGCGTCAGAGCCTCGCAACTGACGGCCAGTCAGTCGGCAAAGCTCGCTGCGTCGCTGCCAAATCCGGTGCTCTATCCGCCAACCGGATCGTCGCGTTTTGTGCGGGTGCGCTCCGGGCATATTTACGCCATCATGCTGAGGCGTGGCCTGGTTGTGCCGGATTACAGCGAGGTTATGAGTACGCCGGATACGCCGGTCGCCCAGCCGCCGGATTCTGTCGTGGTTGGCGTGCCGGAAAAGCTGATTCAGGAGGCGGTGCTTTCAGACAGTACACACGCCGCGCCCCGGGGTGAGGCTGACGGAAAGACAGAACTGCCGACGGGTGATGAGGGGGAGAAAAAACAATCCGGCAATTGAGAGTTGCCGGATTGGAGCGAAGGTGAAAACTGATGGCGCTGATCTGGATCAGGACACAGGTTCGAAGAACGACTTGTCAACGCCGCATACCGGGCAGACCCAGTCATCCGGAAGATCCTCGAAAGCGGTTCCCGGCGCTACGCCGTTGTCGGGATCACCGTCTGCCGGATCATATTCATAGCCGCAGGGAACGCAAACCCATTTCTGCATAACTCTATCTCCTCGATTTGGTTGTGTTTAAGGTACAAACGATTTGCTGATCGACGACCGGCGTCTCTGGACAAGAGCGCCGATCGACATGCTACTAAAGCCGACGGAGGTATAAAAAGTTCATGGTTTGGCCTTTAAAACCTGAACTGACAACTCTTGCGATGCAACATCTGAAACGAACCTTGGGCGCGTGGTTCCTCATCATCATGGCCGAATCGGTCAGCGGCGCGTTCAGGCGGCTCGTGCTTGCGCCTCGCGTCGGCGAACTCACGGCGCATCAGATTGGCGTTATCGTCGGCTGCGGGATCATCTTCGTGGTGGCATGGTTTTTCTCCGGTCGCGTTGGTAATGCGTCGCGAAGCCGTTATCTCCTGTCCGGTCTCGTCTGGGTGGCGCTGACCGTAGTGTTTGAAATCGCTCTCGGCCTGTCGATGGGGTACTCCACAGAATGTATTCTCTCCGATTACGATCTGCCGAGAGGCGGTCTGATGGGGATTGGTTTGCTCTTCATGCTGTTCGCGCCTCTCATGGCTGCGAGGCTGAGGGGAGCGCTCCACAGGGAGCGCGCTTCCTCCTGAATCTGTTCACACCCAGCCGCGCAGTTTCATCGCTTCGGCCACGCGGCGGATGGCCACGATCATGGCTGCTGTACGGTTATCGACGCCATGGCATTCGGCGGCTTCGTGCACCGATTTGATCGCGGCGGTCATCTTTTTTTCGAGCTGCCGATGCACGGCCTCCTCCTCCCAGTACCATCCGCTGCTGTTCTGCACCATCTCGAAGTAGGAGACCGTCACGCCGCCCGCGTTGCAGAGGAGGTCCGGGATGAGGTAGATGCCTCGCTGGTGGAGCACCTTGTCGGCATCGGGGGTGGTCGGGCCGTTGGCCAGTTCGGCGACGATGCTCGCCCGGATGTTCTTGGCGTTGCGGCACGAGATTTCATCTTCGAGAGCCGCCGGGATGAGCACGGTGACGTCAAGTTCGAGCAGATCGCCATTGGTCAGCGGCGTCGATCCCGGAAATCCGGCCACCGAGCCGGTTCGCTGCTTGTGCTCCATGAGTGCCTGATGATCGAATCCGTTCGGGTTGTGGATGCCACCTTTCGAGTCGGAGATGGCCACCACCTTCATGCCGAGCAGTTCGACGGCGAGCTTGTGGGCGAACGATCCGGCGTTGCCGTAACCGTTGATGGCGGCGGCTTTTCCACGCAGCTCAATGCCGAGCATCTTCGCGGCTTCGCGGATGCAGATGATGCCGCCCCGCGCCGTGGCGTCGCCTCGCCCGAGCGACCCGCCAAGCGCCAGAGGCTTGCCGGTGATGACGCCGAAATCGTTGTGTCCCTGCATGAAGGAGTATTCGTCAGCCATCCAGGCCATGATCTGCGGCGTGGTGTAGACGTCGGGCGCAGGCACATCCTTTTCGAGGCCGAGCAGTCGGCCAACCTGCCGGATGTAGCTTCTCGACAGCCGTTCGAGCTCGCCGGGTGACATCGCTTTCGGATTGCAGATCACGCCGCCCTTCGCGCCGCCGAGCGGAATGTCGAGCACCGCGGTTTTCCAGGTCATCCACGCTGCCAGCGCTCTGACCGTGTCGATGGTTTCGTCGGGATGGAAGCGTATTCCGCCCTTGTTCGGGCCGCGAGCGTCGTTATACTGCACCCTGAAGCCGTGAAAGGCGCGAACCGAGCCGTCATCCATCTTGACCGGAATGGTGACGTGCATCTCCCGCATCGGCCAGCGCAGCAGTTCGAGCACATCAGGATCGAGACCGATCACCTCGGCGGCGTCATCGAGCTGCCGCTTGGCGATGGTGAAGGGGTTCTCCTTGATCACTTCGGATTTCAGGCAATCGCCAAGCACGAAAGGCTCTTGCGTCGGCGCGGCTGGCTGGGGACGATCGTTCGATGGCTGCATGAGGAGAGTTCTCGAAAGGTTGACAAAAGTGCAGGATTCGCGGAAAACTTTCCGTTCAATCGCGTATCGGCGACGGCACGCGACATGCCGGGCAGCGGCCACCGTCGTCGAAGCGCTCGATCAGGTATCCGTTGAATGGCGCTGTTGTTCTTGCGACCAGCCTCGCGCCGCATTGCGGGCACAGCGTGTCGCTATGCGCTTTCCCTGCATAGATAGAAGATAATCCGGCTTTCCGTCCGATCTCCCAAGCCTTTTCGATCATTTCCGACGAAGTTGGCGGCGTTTCCTCCATTTTCCATGAAATTTCAGGCCAGAACGGAGTGACATGCCACGGCGTTTCGGCTCCGAGATCATTCGCGATGAAACTGGCGAGCCGTTCGAGCATGGCCGGATCGTCGGAATGACCGGGAATGAGGAGCGTCGTGATTTCGAGATGGATGCCGCTTCGGCGAATCTGCCGCAGGCTGTCGAGCACGGGATCGAGCCGCGCGCTGCACATGCGCCGGTAAAAGGCGTCGTCCATCGATTTGAGATCGACGTTGATCGCGTCGAGCCAGGGGCGGATGGCGTCGAGGCAGATTTTCGACAGGTAGCCGTTGCTGACCCAGATGTTTTTGAGACCGGCTTGTCGTGAAAGCATCATCGTTTCGAGCGCATATTCGGCAAAGATGGTCGGCTCGGTGTAGGTGCAGGAGATCGAAGCGCATCCGGCAAGCCGCGCGTTCTGCACGATCTGTTCCGGCGTGGTCAGCGGAACTGAATCGTCCGGGAGCGCCTGGCTGATCTGCCAGTTCTGGCAGTTGGCGCATCTGAAGTTGCAGCCGGGCGCGCCGAAAGACCAGGTCATGGTTCCCGGCATGAAATGGTGCAGCGGTTTTTTCTCGACTGGATCAGCAGCCTGCGCGACTGCCCGGCCCCAGGTGAGAGCGAACAGCTTTCCTTCAATGTTCCGCCGCACCCGGCAAAGTCCGCTGGAGCTGGGCCGGATGCGGCAGTAGTGACGGCAGAGGTCGCATTGCAGCACCCCGTCGGGGGCGACATGATAGAAGCTGGCTTCGCGCATGGCGGTTCACTCTCCGGAGTCGTGACGATAAGCCGGTTTGCCTGACCTTTTCGATAATTGCCGCTACAGGATGATCGTTCCCCTGTAAACCACGCGGGCCGGGCCTTCGAGATAGATGTCATCCATCGCGTCGTTGAATCCCACCATCAGCGTTTCACCGCTTCTGACCTTCACCCTGACCGGCGACGAGGCGACCTTGCCGAGCCGGTAGCTCATCAACGCTGCCGCCACCGTGCCGGTGCCGCAGGCGAGAGTTTCATCCTCGACGCCGCGCTCGAAGGTTCTGATGCTGAGCGCATCCGGCGCGGTGACTTCGAGAAAATTGACGTTTGTGCCCTCGGGGAAGAGATCCTTCCGGCGACGAATCATACCGCCTTCCGTAAATACGTCGAGCTTGTCGAGATTGCTGGCGTAAACGATAGCGTGCGGAGAGCCGGTATTGACGTAATTGCAACTCCACGCGCCAACCTGAAAGCTCTCCCGGAAGTCCTTCGGCGGGAGCATGTGCAACTTTACAGACTCATCTCCGGTCACCTCGGCTTCATATTGATCCGTACCAGCCTCGAATGCGTAACGCAAGCCTGACGGACGGATGCCGATAAGCCAGGCGAAGTAGACGGCGCAGCGCCCGCCGTTGCCGCACATCGAGCCGGGAAATCCGTCGGCATTGTGGTAATTCATTCTGAAATCGGTAGTTTCAGAAGTTTCGATGAGGATCAGACCGTCAGCTCCGATGCCTGTTCTCCGGGTACACATAGCTCTGACCTGCTCATGTGACAGCTTCAAAAGTCCCTGACGGTTGTCGATGACAATGAAGTCATTGCCCGCCCCTGACATTTTTGTGAAATCGATCTGCATTGTATTAAATAAAGGTTGTTTGCAGTAAAATATAATGACTTTTCAAAGAGTTCAGTTGGAATAAAAAAGGCTGCCGAGTTTGCCATCCGGGGGGCACCCCTGCCGGAGACGACGGGCAAAAAACTTTATTATTAAATAATTTTTCTTATTTTATTTGCTACTGTTGCAGGGTAGTTTTTTCTTTGAGCCAGACTGCAAAAATGTTTTTTCCGGGAATTTCTCCATGTCCCGATAGATGCTGTACCCTTATCGTGAAGTCACGATGGCCGCATATACTGGAGAGAGGTCGCCGGTTTTTTCGGTTTCTTCAACCTGAAAATACGTCCAAACAAAGGAGAACATACAATGGCTGAACAAGTGAAACCCGCAGGGGTCAAGCCGAAGGGGACAGTGCCTCCTCCAAAGGGGAATGCGCCGGCTCCGAAGGCAAATGGCGCGCCAGGCGGAGCATCGGTCATTAAAGAGCAGGATGCCGCCAAGATGAGACGTTTTCTGTTCCAGCGAACGGAAACACGCTCGACGAAGTGGTACCAGATCTTCGATACCGAAAAAGTCGATGACGAACAGGTGGTCGGTGGCCATCTCGCGCTGCTTGGCGTGCTGGGCTTCATCATGGCGATCTACTACATCTCGGGTATCCAGGTGTTTCCCTGGGGAGCTCCGGGTTTCCACGACAACTGGTTCTATCTGACCATCAAGCCAAGGATGGTCTCTCTCGGTATCGACACCTACAGCACCAAGACCGCTGACCTCGAATGGGCGGCAACCAAGCTTCTTCTCTGGGCTGGCTATCACTTCATCGCCGGTTCCGTGCTTCTTTTTGGCGGATGGCGCCACTGGACGCACAATCTGACCAACCCCTTCACCGGCCGTTGCGGTAACTTCCGCGACTTCCGTTTCCTCGGCAAGTTCGGTGACGTGGTTTTCAGCGGCACCAGTGCGAAGTCCTACAAAGAGGCTCTCGGGCCACACGCCGTCTACATGTCACTGCTCTTCCTTGGCTGGGGATTCGTGATGTGGGGTATTCTCGGCTTTGCTCCGATTCCGGATTTTCAGACGATCAACTCCGAGACCTTCATGTCGTTCGTCTTTGCAGTGATTTTCTTCGCCCTCGGTATCTACTGGTGGAACAATCCTCCGAATGCCGCCATTCACCTCAACGATGACATGAAAGCCGCCTTCTCGGTTCACCTGACCGCGATCGGCTACATCAACATCGCGCTTGGCGTAATCGCATTCGTGGCTTTCCAGCAGCCGTCGTTCGCCCCCTATTACAAGGAACTCGACAAGCTCGTCTTCTATATCTATGGCGAGCCGTTCAACCGCGTCAGTTTCAACTTCGTCGAGCAGGGTGGCAAGGTGATCTCCGGTGCGAAGGAGTTCGCTGATTTCCCGGCTTATGCTATCCTGCCGAGAAACGGTGAATCGTTCGGCATGTCGAGGGTCGTGACCAACCTCATCACCTTCAACCATATCATCTGTGGTGTGCTCTATGTCTTCGCAGGTGTGTATCATGGTGGTCAGTATCTCCTGAAGATCCAGCTCAACGGCATCTACAACCAGATCAAATCCATCTGGATCACCAAGGGGCGCGACCAGGAAGTCCAGGTCAAGATTCTCGGCACCGTGATGGCGCTTTGCTTCTCGACCATGCTTTCGGTTTATGCCGTTATCGTCTGGAACACCATCTGTGAGCTGAACATTTTCGGCACCAACATCACGATGTCGTTCTACTGGCTGAAGCCTCTGCCGATTTTCCAGTGGATGTTTGCCGATCCGAGCATCAACGACTGGGTGATGGCTCACGTTATCACTGCTGGTTCGCTCTTCTCGCTGATCGCGCTGGTTCGTATCGCCTTCTTCGCCCATACCTCTCCGCTGTGGGATGACCTGGGTCTCAAGAAGAACTCTTACTCATTCCCGTGCCTCGGCCCTGTGTATGGCGGTACCTGCGGTGTCTCCATTCAGGACCAGCTCTGGTTCGCCATGCTCTGGGGCGTCAAAGGTCTCTCCGCAGTCTGCTGGTATATCGACGGTGCGTGGATCGCTTCGATGATGTATGGCGTGCCTGCTGCCGATGCAAAGGCTTGGGACTCGATCGCCCATCTGCATCATCACTATACGTCGGGTATCTTCTACTACTTCTGGACTGAGACCGTGACGATCTTCTCCAGCTCGCACCTCTCGACCATTCTTATGATCGGTCACCTGGTGTGGTTCATCAGCTTCGCTGTGTGGTTTGAAGATCGCGGTTCTCGTCTTGAAGGCGCTGATATCCAGACTCGTACGATCCGCTGGCTGGGCAAGAAGTTCCTCAACAGGGACGTCAATTTCCGCTTCCCGGTTCTGACGATTTCGGACTCGAAGCTTGCCGGTACCTTCCTGTACTTTGGCGGTACCTTCATGCTGGTCTTCCTGTTCATTGCCAACGGTTTCTATCAGACCAACTCGCCGCTGCCGCCTCCCGTCAGCCACGCAGCAGTGTCAGGACAGCAGATGCTGGCCCAGCTGGTCGATACGCTGATGAAAATGATTGCGTAACAATTCGGTACGAAGGGGCATTTGCCCCTTCGGCCATCTTGAGCAATAACGTTTACCACGCAAAAAAATTTAAGATGGGGGGTTTGTATGGCCGAACCTGTTGAAAATAAAAATCAGGCTCCTGCACCGGGCGCGAAGGTAGCTCCGAAAGGCGCTCCGGCAGCACCCAAGGGTGGTGCTCCCGCTGCACCAAAAGGGCCTGCTGCTCCCAAGGCGGCAGCGCCAGCCGCCAAAGGCGGAGCGCCTGCGGCAAAGCAATCCGGCAAGCCAAGGCTCGCTTCGCTCGATATCACTCTTGGACGTTCGGGTGTTCGTCAGGAGTCTGCGCTTCCGTATGTGAAGCCCAAAGCCGCGCCGCCGCCGAAACCGGCAGCTCCGGCTGCAAAGGGCGCTCCGGCAGCAAAAGGTGCGCCTGCTGCCAAAGCTGCTCCAGCTGCGCCAGCAGCACCTGCGGCGAAGGCCGCACCAGGTGCTCCAGTTGCAAAAGCGGCTCCGAGAGCCAAGAAGCACTACTTCATTATCGAGAATCTCTGTGTCGGTTGCGGCCTTTGTCTGGACAAGTGTCCGCCAAAGGTCAATGCTATCGGATACAAGTTTTACGGTGATGTTCAGGAGGGTGGCTTCAGATGCTACATCGATCAGGTGGCTTGCATCTCATGCTCAGCCTGTTTCTCAGGTGATGAGTGCCCGTCAGGCGCGCTGATCGAAGTGCAGCCGGATGGTGAAGTGCTCGATTTCTCCTATACGCCTCCGGAAAGGCTCGATTTCGATCTTCGCTTCCTGCATCGTTTCCATCGCGAAGTCAGGTAGTCTGAATAGGTATCCCGATACGGAGAAAAACGAAAAAAGCATTGCTTTGCAGAAAGGCAATGCTTTTTTTATTTGGTATAAGCTTTTGTTTGAAAACAAAATTATCGTGAACGATCAGGACGTAAACACAGTGAAGGGTGAACCGGTTACAGAGAAAACACTGATCATAATACCCACTTACAACGAAGCGGAAAACATCAGACCAATTATCGAGAGCATTCTCGACCGTTATCAGGAGGGGATCGATCTTCTCGTTATTGATGACAATTCGCCCGATGGAACTGCCGGAATCGTCGAGTCCATCATGAAAAAAGAGCCGCGTCTTAAGCTTTTGTCAAGACCAGAAAAGTTGGGGCTTGGCACGGCTTATCTTCTGGGGTTTCAATATGCCCTTGATCGGGGATATGAGCGTGTCATAGAAATGGATGCCGATTTCTCGCACGATCCAGCCATGATAGCATCACTGATCAGCGGTATGGATGGAGCTGATATGGTCATAGGATCGAGGTACATGAACAATACAGTCAACGTAGTGAACTGGCCGCTCTCAAGGCTCATTCTTTCCAAAACGGCCAGCATTTATACAAGGTTGATTACTGGTATGCCAGTATTCGATCCCACCAGTGGATTCAAGTGCATCAGTGCCAAGGCTCTTCGATCCATCGCGCTGGGCCGGGTGCATTCACAAGGTTACTCGTTTCAGATCGAGATAGATTTTCGTGTATGGAAAAAAGGATTCGTTATTCATGAAGTTCCGATTGTTTTTGTCGACAGAAGTGTCGGAAAATCAAAAATGACCCGGAAAAATATCGTTGAAGCTATCTGGATGGTCTGGTGGCTCAAACTCCTGTCAATTATCGGACAACTATAGAAATGTTTTGATTTTGATATTCCTGAAAAAGGATAAAGATGATGATGGATGCTACTTCAGGCCAGATCAACTCAACCATCCATCCCGCCCTTCTTTTGACAGTCGCCGAAACAACGCTATCTTGACCAGAGCTGCGTCCGAAAACAGGGCGGAGTCATAACACATTACTTGGCAATGTTTTGACTGTCATCCTCTCTCGCTGAGGGGCTAACCGACACTTTCAGCATATGCGCGAACTGCTGCTTATTACCATATCCGGGCCGGACAAGCCGGGCCTGATGTCGAAAATTACCTGCGTACTGAAAAAGTATCGCATTCCAGTGCTCGACATCGGCCAGTCGGTCATTCATAACCACCTCTCCCTCGGTATGCTCATCGAGGTGCCGAAGGAGTCGGCATCCGCGCCGATCCTGAAAGACCTGCTCTACACGGCGCATACTCTCGGCATCGAGATTGACTTCTCACCAGTCACCACGCGCGACTACCACAAATGGGTTGGCGAGCAGGGCAAACCACGCTATCTGCTCTCGTTGCTTGGGCGTAAAATTACCTCTGAGCATCTTGAAGAGGTGACCTCGCTCATCTCGAATCACGGTTTCAACATCGACACCATCAACCGGCTCTCCGGTCGCCTGCCGCTTGAAGATGAGCGCGATCCCGGCAGCACCAAGGCGTGCATTGAATTTTCGCTCAGGGGAGCGCCTGCGGATGAAGAGAAGTTCCGCGCGGAGATGCTCGACATCACCGACAGCCTCGGCATTGACATCGCTTTCCAGGAGGACAACATTTTCCGGCGGACGCGGCGCCTCGTAGTGTTCGATATGGACTCGACGCTGATTACGTCAGAGGTGATCGATGAACTGGCGAAAGAGGCGGGATCGGGCGAGCTGGTGTCGGCGATTACCGAGCAGGCGATGCGCGGCGAACTCGATTTCACCGAAAGCCTGAAAAAGCGCGTCGGCACGCTGGCGGGGCTGGAGGAATCGACGCTGCAAAAGGTTGCCGAACGGCTGCAACTGACCGAAGGCGCGGAGTTCCTCTTCCACAATCTGCACCGTCTCGGCTTCAAGACCGCCATTCTCTCCGGCGGCTTCACCTACTTCGGACGCTATTTGCAGAAAAAGCTCAACATCGATTACGTCTATGCCAACGAACTTGAAATCGTCGATGGCAGAATGACCGGCAACGTGATCGGGCAGGTGGTGGATGGCAAGCGCAAAGCGGCGCTGCTTGAAGAGATCGCCGCTACGGAAAACATCCGCCTCGAACAGACCGTCGCGGTTGGCGATGGCGCGAACGACCTCCCGATGCTCGGCAAGGCGGGTCTCGGCATCGCCTTCAGAGCCAAGCCCATCGTGCGCGAAACGGCGCGGCAATCGATCTCCACGCTGGGCCTCGACGCGATTCTCTATCTGATGGGATTCAGGGATCGGGACGCGCTACAAATTCTAATTGATAATTGACAATGGATAGTTGAAATAAACGTCATTAAGAATCGCCTGCATCCGACCAAAAACCGCACACAAACCATAAGCAGCTCACTCAATGGAGATGACCACGTTCCGACAGATCGTGACTCATTGATAAAGATGGCTGATGTTCCTCATAAATATCAACTGTCAACTATCCATTATCAATTGTCCACGTACTCCACAAACTGCTCGAATTCGCGCGGATCGGGCAACGTAATAGCGCCGGAGGGGCAGACTGGCTCGCAGCGGGTACACAGCACAAGACATTTCATGGGATTGGCCACCTGCATTTTCGGGCGTTTCACCACCACAGCGTGCGGCTCCTCTGGCCCGGGCGCGAACACACCGGGACGGCAGAATTCAGCGCACGCCTCGCAGCCATTGCAACTATCCGCATCGATGGCGGGATACCACGCAATCTCCTCCCTCGGCGCAAGCAACTTTTTCCTCATTCCCTCCCCAATTATCAATTATCAACTGTCAACTAATCCAGATACTCCACGTACTTCTCGAACTCCTCTTTTTTCGGCAGGACGATTGCGCCCGAGGTACAGATGGGCACGCAGCGGTCGCAGAGGACGAGGCAGTTCATCGGGTGGCCGACCACGAGCTTCGGGCGATGGATGCCGGTCGGGTCGGGTTCGCCAAGCTCGAAGACGCCGGGTTTGCAGAGTACTTTGCAGTCACCGCAGCCATTGCAAAGCTCCGGCTTGATGATCGGGAACCACGGAATCTCCTCGCGCGGAGCGAGCAGGCGCTTTTTGCGTTTCGCAGCGCCCTTGTTCGCTGCCGGTGACTTTCCGGCAAGCGTCGCGTCCACTGCTTTTTTCCAGGAGTCGCCTGGATCGACGCACGACTCCTCGTTTTTATTCATTGAGCGCGACTTGAGCGCGCGTCGCAAATTGCGGACGGGCACCAACCCGCAACCATCGCACGAGGGCTTTTCACATCGTCCGAAAAAACAGTCAAAAATCAGCATATAACCTTATCGATAAACCATTTAGCTCTGTAACGCGGATTTGACCGACGCGACAAAAGCCTCGATGGCCTTGTCGATTCCGGCAGGCTCCTTGCCGCCCGCGGTCGCCAGCTCAGGCTTTCCGCCGCCGCCGCCCTTGACGCACGCCGCGGCTTCGCGCACCAGCTTGCCCGCATCGAGTTTCAGCGATTTGACCGCCTCGTCCGACGCGAACGCGACCAGCGAAACCTTGCCATCCGCCACGCCGCACAGCAGGCCGACCGCGCACGAGATGCGCTCGCGAAGCGCGATGGC
>CAIUQW010000145.1 GCA_903901395.1 uncultured Chlorobiales bacterium
ACGTGGTGCTCGACACCGGCATCGATCAGGAGGCGTGCCCCTACGATCTCGCGCCGACCACCTCGACCACGGCGATGCTCGCGATGGGCGACGCGCTGGCGATCTGCCTCATGAAAAAGAAAAACTTCACCGACCAGGAGTTCGCCCTCACCCACCCCAAAGGCTCGCTTGGCAAGCAGCTCACGATGCACGTCGGCGACGTGATGGCCGCCGGAGAGGCGCTGCCCGTGGTCAGCGAAGAGGCGACCGTCTCCGGCCTCATCCTCGAAATGACCTCCAAACGCTACGGCGTCAGCGGCGTGGTGGATGCGGAAGGCCGCCTCACCGGCATCTTCACCGACGGCGACCTGCGCAGACTGGTGCAAACCGGCGAGTCATTCCTCGACAAAAAAGCATCGGAGGTGATGACCTCCAACCCGAAAACCGTCACCGCCGACATGATGGCTAAAGCCTGCCTCGAACTCCTCGAAACCTGGCGAATCACCCAGCTCATCGTGTGTGATGAACAGAAACGCCCGGTTGGAATCGTACACATTCACGATCTGGTGACGCTGGGGTTGTAGGAGAAAAGAAAAGGACGGGACGGACTTAGAGGACAACAAGGTCGAACACGAACGATATCAGAAATCAGGTTCAACTCCATTGAGCGACGAACGACGGAATAATTAAGTCAAAGACTCCTGCTGAGTTATTTTCAAAAGTTGTGTTTGAAAGCATAGCCGAATGATCAGCGGCAAGTGCGACCTTGAGGAAAAACACAAGGAGCACAGCAGATGTTGACAGAAACCTCATCGATACTCGAACTTCTCGGCAGGAAAAGCACCGGAAGTGGAACTACCGCCCGATGCATTTGGCGCAGTATTGCTATCTGTGGCAGACGGCATCCATTTCAACCTGCGGCACGATGAAGGCCGATTCAGCGCTTGATTGGAAACTTCTCGCCGAAATCAAGGAAATATTTCAGGAATCCGAATTGCCGTTCAGAGTAGATGTTTTGGATTGGAATGATATTGCAGAATCATTCCGTAAAGCAATAGAAATATCCGGATTTGAGATATTGCCGTGAATATTGATTGGTTGTTTCGCTTCCTATATCTAACGTGCAAGCTTAGGGGCGCGCCCCTCTGGAGCGACGGGTTAGCTCGTTAAGCGCCGAAAACAGTTTTCGCCGCTAGTAGAGACCAGCCCATAGAAAACATTGGCTTCATCGGCTTCATTTGTTTCATACCCTTCATGGGTAGCATTTGCTTCATGCCTTTCATTGGCTTCATTTGTTTCATGGGCTTCATCGGCCCGCCAGCAGCGCCATCGGTAAACAACAAGGTATTGCCGCTGGGATCAAGAATTGCACCGTTATGAAAATAGCCAACGTGGCGACCGTCAAAGCCGTAAATTGAATCACCATCAAGGTATGCAATGGGCGTACCGCCAAACGTGTAGATTGTTTGCCCATCGTCAGAGTAAGCGTATGGCTTGCCAGATTGGTCGTAGAAATCAAGAGACATGCATCCTCCTTATTAAGAGCTAACGCTAAGCATCAGCGGCGCGCGCCTTTTGCGCGTCCGTTGGATGCGCTCGTTAGGCAGCAATGAGTTAAACCGCACCCTAGTCACGCTACTAGTGAAATATTGATGGAATAGTTATAGAAAGTCTGTTTTCGGCAGGAACATGCTCCATGCCTTTCATCCAAAGGTTTGCCGGAATGGCCATTCGATGAACCCGTATGCCTGGACCAGAAAACAGTCTTGTGGCGGGGCGCATGCTATCTTGACATATTTGACCAAGTGCTAGCTTGAAGACGTTCTCATGCAAGAAGCACTCGTGACTGTCAACGCTAGTAATTGAGCCAGTCCCTCTAAGATTCCTAACCGGACAGCCACCACCACAGGCGTATTTCGCAACACACTTGGCACAATCATTCATTGAGTTCTGTGACCTGAAATCACGTAGAACAGAGACAAGATGGCTTCTATCCGCCCCCGCATTCTCTATTCCGTGGGCAGCCAGCTCGTGACAGGCGTCTTGTATTTCGAGGCAGCGACTTAGTTCGCCATTTGGGGTGACGACAGCCCGATTCGCAGTGTGAGCATCGCAATAAACAGACGAGGGCTTAAGAAAATTCATAAAGTAGGAACTCGTTAGGCGAATGCCGCAGTCAGACGCCACTGTAAGCGCACTCGCGAAGTTATCAAGGTACACATTTTGCTCAGGTCTACGAAGTAGACCATGGGAAACGTCGTCTCCTCGACCCGCACGACCTGCATATGTCATGGGTTCGAAATGAAGCACTGGGGCACCTAGCCCAGCGTAATAAGATGTGATTTCTGCCAATTTCCCTACTGTTCTATCTGTTACAGTGCTTCGAATCTTAAAACTCTGCGTCGTTCGCGAAAGCGTTTTAATGGTTCTTTCCACAATGTGTGAAGTTCGTCCATTTCCACAAGTGGGTCGCTGAAAATCCTGATCATCGGGAAGACCGTCGGCAGATATCATTATGTCAAAGCCATTGTCGGCAAGGAACTTGGCGTCATCAACTGATACTACCCCGTGGGTAGTTATGCCAAAAGTAACTTTCTTATCTGACAGCAACTTTCCCGAGCGGACTTGATCAACGATGTCCTTTATCGTCTTGATCGCGAGCGTCGGTTCTCCACCGAAGAACGTAACTGATACTGATTTCTTTTCTTCAACCCCTGACAGGCCGCGCAATACATCTAGAGCCATTTTTTCACTCATTTGATGCGGCCTATTTCCGGCATCAGTGAAGCAATACTTGCACCGCAGGTTGCAGTCGGTAGTAACGATTAGAGTGATATCAATATGATCTTGCGCAAGCGGCCCCTGAGTTGATGGTGTGCCTAAGAAGGAGAATTGTTCTAACGCGGCGTGAACGGCATTGGATTTGAGTGCCCCCTTATTAACCAGTGCCACAAGATAGGCGTATGGGGAGAAAACCGCAATCGTTTGGTCATCTAGGTCAATGAACGGTAATTCCTTGAACAGGCCTTGCGTTGAGTAAGTCATGCGATTTTCTCCCAGTGAACGAATTTCTGAAGTTAGTCTTTACAGACCATGCTAGCTTCCAACAAGGCTTTATTGTCCGCGCCCATTTCGACAGATTGAACACTGAGTCGAATGGGTAAATGATCCCTATCAATGTTCATTTCAAATTCTTGTCGATACGGAGTCGGTGGTGTTATGCCACTCTTTTGTGATGCCGTAATCACATCGTTTGATGGGTTGATTTCGATTGTCACTTTCATTACTGCGTCAGTCATGGCTTTTCTCCTTAGTGGAAAATGATTGTCGGCTACCTTATCGCCTTGCTGTCTCCACTGTAGCCGGAGGTGGAGTAGGTTCTTTCTGCCTAACAATGTTTAGACTGATCTGCCTAATCCAGAAAAGGCAGAAAGCTTCTTTCTGTATAAGACAACCCCATAACCATACTTACAGACCAGCCAATTGATTATTTATATATAACTTAACCACATTAACAATCATTTAAACCTGTCGGTTTATACAGATCAGTCTAACCCGGCAAGGTTCAGGCATCGCTCAAAGAACGCATCACGCAAGTTAATCAGTAACCGTAGAATCAAAGCACCAGTCAGTAATTTCGTCGCTCGTGTAACATCAGATCAGTTCTGCTCATTCGGAAGGCCGTCTCGTGAGGGGTACTGAGTAAGCCCGGCGGCGAGGCTTACGATTTATATGTACGAAAATTACGAGAGTATCTCAAGCATAAACTGAATAAAAGATGCCAAGCTGGAGCATGGCGTTCCCAGGTTGCTCCCAGGTTTCACGCCGACCTTCCTGCCTCTATCAGCTCCTCGGCGAGCTTGCGTGATGATTCGGAGATGGTTTCGCCGCTGAAGAGGCGGGCGACCTCTTCCACGCGCCGGGCGTCGTCGAGCGGGGTGACGCCGGTGAATGTTCGCTCGCCTTCGATGCGCTTCATGACCGCCAGGTGCAGGTCGCCCATCGCGGCGATCTGGGGGAGGTGGGTGATGGCCATGATCTGGTGCATCCGCGAGAGGCGCTTGAGGCTGAAGCCGACCGATTGCGCCACCTTGCCGCTGATGCCGGTGTCGATTTCGTCGAATACGAGAATCGGCAGCTCCGCCGAGCGGGCGAGAGCGCTTTTCATGGCGAGCATCACGCGCGAAATTTCACCGCCGGAGGCCACCTTCGCGAGCGGTTTCGGCGATTCGCCGAGGTTGGTCGAGATCATGAACTCGACGCGGTCGCAGCCGTTGTCGAACGCCTTGAAGCGCGTGCCGTCGATCTCGATGTCGCCGTCCGGCGCGGCTTCGCGGGTGAAGCGCACTTCGAACGCGCTGCGAGGAATGCCGAGCGTGGCGAGGCCAGCCATGATCTCCTGTTCGAGCCGCCGGGCGGCTTCGCGGCGATGCTCCGAAAGCGTGCCCGCCGAGGCGGAGAGCGCCGTTCGCGCCTTCCGGATGTCGGCCTCGATGGCCGCAAGTTCGCCCGCCACATTCTCCTCCAGCGACAACTCTTCGGAGAGCTGGTCGCGCAGGGCGATCAGTTCGTCAATGCTTTTGCCGTGTTTTTTGCCGAGCCGTTGCAGGAGCAATTGCCGCTCGCGCAGCTCTTCGAGTCGGTCGCGGTTGAACTCGATGCCGCCGGTGTAGCGCCCCACGAAGCGGTTCAGCTCCTCGACCGTCGAGGTTGCGCCGCGCAGCTCTTCGAGGTACGGCTCGAAACGCGGGTCGATGGCCGCGAGCTTTTCGAGCAGATGTACCGACGAGGCGAGGGTCGAGTAGGCCGAGCTTTCCGATTCGTACAGGTTTTCGCCCAGCTCCGTGCCGAGGCTGTAGAGCGTTTCGGCGTTTTCGAGCAGGTTGATCTCCTCGTCGATGGCTCGCTCCTCGCCCGCGACGAGCGCCGCCGCGTCGAGTTCGCGGTACTGATAGTCGATGAAGTCGCGCTTCTCGCGTAGATCATCGGCGCGTTCGGTGAGGCTGTGCAGCTCGCGGCGCAGCTTGCGGTACTCTTCGAGGGTGTTGCGGTACTGCGCGGTTTCGGCGTGCAGAAGGCCGAATCCGTCGAGCATTCCGGCGTGGGTTTCAGCGTGCAACAGAAGCTGGTGATCGTGCTGGCCGTGGAGATCGACGAGCTGCTGTCCCACTCGTTTCAGCAGCGCGACCGTGCATGGCGTGTCGTTGATGAAGCAGCGCGACTGGCCGCTCGCCGAAATGTCGCGACGCAGGATGATCTCCTCGGTGCGCTCGATCTCTTCCTCATCGAGCATTGCGCCGATGCTTTCGTAGTGCTCGCCGCCGAAAACCGCTTCGATCACCGCCTTCGACGCGCCGCCGCGCACCACCTCCGCGCTCGCCCGTTCGCCAAGCACCATGTTGAGCGCCCCCATCAGGATCGACTTGCCCGCGCCGGTCTCGCCGGTGATGATGGTCAAGCCGGGCGCGAAGCTGACCGAAAGTTCGTCGATAAGCGCGAAATCCCTGACGTAGAGGCTTTTGAGCATGGGATAAAAAGGTTCGGGTAAATCCGGCGGCCAAACGCCTGTAAGATAACGCTAAAAGCGCGTGTTGAAAAACGTTTGCCGCGTTATCTCGCCAGCGTTACCGAGCGCGTGTCGCTGAATCGCGTTCCCGAATAGCCCGCAGCATTCATCGTGATCCGGTAACTGCCCGCCGGAAGCGGAGCACCGGAGTCGTCGTTGCCGTTCCAGGTAATGCGTATAACCGGCCCGACCGGCAATCCTCCGGCCAACTGACGCACCGGCCTTCCCGTAGAGTCGTACACCGTCAGCTCAAGCTGGTACGCGCCAACCGGCAGGTTGATGACGATGTTGAGGAAATCGTCATGTCCGTCGCCGTTTGGCGAGAACGGGCTTGGCGAGAGACTGAAAACTTCTTCATCTCGCGTCGGCGGCACGTAGACCGAATTGACTCTGCCGGGCGTACCGCCAAACTGCGAGTCGGAGGAGGACGTCCAGCTTATGGGCGAGTCAGACTCCATCAGCGGGTTAAACTTCTCGATGGAGAGGTGTTTTGTCGAGCCGTTGCCGGGGTTGTGCCAGTTGGGGGTGTAGTTGGCTGAATCGACCACATTTCCGTTCTGGTCAAGCAGCCGGACGCTGTCGCCGTCGTTGTTGAGCGAGAAAACCTTGTAGTTCTTGACGAGGAAGATTTTCGCCTCGGTCGAACTCTGCAAATAGGTGTAATAGTTCGTCAGGCGCGAACCGCTGACGATGCCGTTGGATTCAGGCGCAATGACGGCGTACTGTCCCGGACCCAGCACGTTGCTGCCGCCCGCCGGAGCGAAGTAGTAGCGGTTTACCTTGCCTGAAATGGGGTCGGGACGGTCGGTAATACTCCATCCGGTGAGGTCTACGGGATCGACGCCGGGATTGTAAATCTCCACGAAATCTGGCTGGTCGGGCAGATTGTCGCCAGAATCCTGTAACGGATCGAAGAGAATTTCATTCAGGACGGGCGCTACCCGGTCGTTCTGCAAGGAGAGCGTCCCGGAAAAGCTCGAATCCTCGGAATCGGTTGCGCAGCCTGCGAAAAGCAGAAAAAGCGCGACATAAAGATGACAGGGGTAACGCATCTCAGTGTCGGATATGGTTGATCCAAATGTCAGCACCAGACCCGGTTGCGGGTCTGGTAACTCGTTAATTTTCTTTCTGTTGTGAACTCTGTGACCGGCTATCCTGAGGAGGATATAAGATAAAAGGGGTATGGTTGCCGGACAGATATCATGTCAATGCAATGCCTGAGATATGTGGTCGAAATCAGGCTTTTTTCTCTTTTTTCGGGGAGTCGTCAACCGTCTTGTTGAACTCTTCTTCTATTTCATTCTGAGCTTTTTTGAACTCCTTGATGCCTTTGCCAAGTCCTTTGGCCAGCTCGGGCAGCTTCTGGGCGCCGAACAGCAGAAGAACGATAAGCAGGATAAGAATAAGCTCCTGGCCGCCTAAACCGAACATGGATCTATCTCCGGAAAGTGTACAAATGGTTGGTAATGCCTGTTACAGCTATGGAAACTAAACAAAGCCGCAACCTAAACAAAAAAAATTTTCGATCAAAAACCGCCCGTCTGAGCGAGAACCGTTTCACCCGCGACGGTTTTCTCGCCCTCCGTCGCCGTGACCCGAAACGATGCCGGAAGGGCGATATCGACCCGCGATCCAAGCTTGATCATCCCGAAGCGCTTGCCGCGAGTCACCTGCTGACCAGTTTTGAGATCGCAGACGATCCTGCGGGCCACGAAGCCCGACACCTGGCAAAACCAGACAGGGCCAGCGGCGGTGTCGAGCGTGATCTCCATGCGCTCGTTGTCCGACATGCTTCGATGGTCGAAGGCCATGAGGAATTTGCCCTCGTGGTATTGACAGCCGCGAACCTTGCCATCGAGAGGAATCCGGTTCACGTGGACGTTGAAGGGCGACATGAAGATGCTGACGAGGGTCGAACCCGGCCCGGTGACGGGATGGTCAACCGTTTGCTTCAGCACGATCTTGCCATCGGCGGGCGCGACGAACTCCCCATTTCCTCCAGGAGTTGAACGTTCGGGATCACGATAGAAATAGAGCGTGAAAAGGAAAAACAGGAGCGCGGCGGCTGAAAAAACTACGCCTCCGGGCTGCGGTAAAAAAAGGCCCGCGATGAAGATGACGATGCAGAAAATGGCGGTTTTGACGACGCTGCCGGTTCCGTATGGTGCGATACGCATGAGGTGATGTTCCAGTTTTGAGGCCACATGATAGCCAAATTTGTCGTATTTACCATCATCCCGCTGAATCGAGCAGTCTTTGGCGGTATCTACCTGCATTTTCCATCGGGCAAACTAACAGACGGACTGAAGGGTCAGTGAACAGAACCGAGAAAAAATTTCTTGAAAACATCCGGCGACAGAAGCTTGTCGCGCATGGCGATGCGGTGCTGCTCGCGGTCTCGGGCGGGGCGGATTCGATGGCGCTGATGCATCTCTTCGCGGCGGTCTCGCCGGTGCTGCGCTGCCGCCTCGGCGTGGCGCACTGCAACTTCACGCTACGCGGCGCGGAAAGCGAAGGCGACGAGGCGTTCGTCCGCGATGCGTGCGCCGCGCTCGGTCTCGATTGCCACGCGCGGCGCTTCGATACGGCGAGTGTTTCGGTGGCGCGGAAAAAGTCGGTCGAAGAGACCGCGCGTCTGCTGCGCTACGACTTCTTCGACGAGCTTTGTCGCGAGGCTGGCTACACCCGCATCGCTACCGGCCACCACAGCGGCGACAATGCCGAGACGGTGCTCTTCAATCTCTTTCGTGGCACGGGAGTGTCCGGCCTGCGCGGCATCCGGGCGAGGCATGGCGCGATCATAAGGCCGCTTCTGCCCTTCACCCGGCGGGAGATCGTGGCGTATCTCGGAGAAAAAAAGATTGACTGGAGAGACGATCACACCAACGAAGGCGTCGAGTATGACCGTAATTTTATACGCAACCGCGTGATTCCGGTGATCGAGGAGCGCTTCGGAAGCAAGTTTTCGCCATCGATGCAGCGTCTTTCGGAGCAGGCGGGCGAACTCGAAGAGTTCATCGATCTACACATTTCGCGCCTGATCGAAGCGCATCCAGGCCTCGACCTCGCGGGCGGCAAGCTGCACGTCGGCACGATGCGGCAGCTCTCGACCTTCGAGCGGAAGGAGATTCTCAAGCGGGCGCTGAAGTTGCAGGGGCTTCCGGTTGACAGCCACGCGCTCGACCGGATCGCGGGGCTGCTCGACAATCAGTCGGGCCGCAACGTTCCGGCTGGCGCGGGGGTCGAGGTGGTTCGGCAGGATGGCTTCCTGCGCTTCCGTCAAACCGGCAATCCCTCAAATCACCGGTAACATCACCGTTATTAATTCGGTCATTAAAATTCTCAAAAAATTGCCCCGGACTTCAGTCCGGGGTATGCAGATAAGACAAAACTAATAAAGGCTTTAGCCTCATTTCTTACTACGACGGAGATTGCTATTTAGTGTGGCCAGAGTAATAACAATCTCACTCTTTTTTCGCGCTTTTCTTGAACAGGCTCTCCGGCAGGTCAGCCGTGATGATGACCGATTCGAGGTTCTGGCTCACCTTGAGATGGTCGAGGAGTTCTTTCGCGGCTGCCGAGGTTTTCGAGCCGGAGATGCTCGACAGTTCGATGGCGCCCCACAGGAAGGTCGAAGCGAAGAAAGCCGCCTGGCGATCCTTGTACACCCATTCCGACTGCCCCTTGAGGCCGCTGTCATCGAACTTCACCGACATGGTTATCTGCTGCAAGCGATTGAGGTTGCCGACCGATTTCATGTCGCTGTTCTTCGAGGTGAGGCTTTGCAGCGCGCCCGCCGTCCACTGCGGCGAGGCGAGGGCGAACCAGACG
>CAIUQW010000146.1 GCA_903901395.1 uncultured Chlorobiales bacterium
AGCTCGTGCAGCGCTTCGAAAATCACCACCTTGTGGCCGAACTGCGCGAGGTCGTTGGCGCAGCTCAGACCCGCCGGGCCGCTGCCGACAACGGCCACTTTCTTGCCGGTGGGCGGCGGGATGACCGGATCGATCCGCTGACCGCTCAAGCGCTCGTAGTCGCCGACGAAGCGTTCGAGGTTGCCGATGGCCACCGGCTGGTGCTTCTTGCCGATGATGCACACCTTCTCGCACTGATCCTCCTGCGGGCAGACGCGACCGCAGATCGAGGGCAGCACGTTATCCTCCTTGACCTTCCTGACCGCGCCCATGAAGTCGCCCTCGGCGATGAGCTTGATGAACTGGTCGATCTTGATGTTGACCGGGCATCCCGCGATGCAGACCGGATCCTTGCACTGGATGCAGCGCAAAGCCTCCATCTGCGCCAGTTCAGGCGTCAGACCGAGATGAACCTCCTGGAAATTGCCGATGCGAACCTGCGGATCCTGCGCGGGCATCTCCTGGCGGGGAATGGCCATGCGCTGTTTGGCCGTGATATTTCGTGCATCCATGATTGATTGCTGGTTTATCTGTGAAACGTTTTTTTCGTGACAGTCCATCCTGCCGGAAGCCGGTCATGCGACTCCGGAAGGTGACGGTATTTGTGAAAATGTCTGGTTGCGCAGGGTTTATGCCTGTCCCGTCAGGTTGCACCGATGGGCAAACGCCTCGTCCGCCTCTTTCTCTTCGTGCTGGTAAATTCTGTTCCTGTCGGCAAGGTTCTTGAAATCGACCTGGTGCGCGTCGAACTCCGGGCCGTCGATGCAGCCGAACTTGACCTCGCCGCCAACCGTGACGCGGCAGCCGCCGCACATGCCGGTGCCGTCGATCATGATGGGATTCAGGCTCACCACGGTCTTGATGCCGTACGGGCGGGTCACTTCGGCCACGGCCCGCATCATCGGAATCGGGCCGATGGCAAGCACGAAGTCGATCTTCTTGCCCGAGTCGATCAGCTCCTGAAGCTTCTGCGTGACGAAGCCGTGAAAGCCATACGAGCCGTCGTCGGTGGTGATGTAGGCCTCGTCGCTCACCGCCTTCATCTCATCTTCGAGGATCACTAAATCCTTCGAGCGAGCGCCGTTGATGGTGATGACGTAGTTTCCAGCCTCCTTCAGCGCCGCCGCCGTCGGGTAGGCGATAGCCGTGCCCACGCCGCCGCCGATGCTGACCGCCGTGCCGAACTTCTCGATATGCGACGGAGTGCCGAGCGGGCCGACCACGTCCGAGATCGAGTCGCCAGCCTCCTTGCGGTTCAGCTCGCGGGTCGATTTGCCCGCGCCCTGCGCGATGATGGTAATGGTTCCCGTTTCGGGATTCGAATCAGCGATGGTCAGAGGGATGCGCTCGCCGGTTTCCGTGATCCTGATAATGACGAACTGGCCGGCTTTTCGCTTTTTTGCGATCCTCGGAGCCTCGATTTCGAATTTTTTAATATTTTCAGCTAAAAAAATAGCGGAAACAATCCTGTACATTGTTCTTGCGATTACTCG
>CAIUQW010000147.1 GCA_903901395.1 uncultured Chlorobiales bacterium
GAGTCCATCGCTCTCTTCAACCATTGCCCCGGACTTCAGTCCGGGGTTGATGAAGCATTAATAAATCTGGGCTTTAGCCCAATTTCTTTTTCAGAGTTGGTTGCACTCTTCCTCGAACAAATATACACACCGTTCATTGTCCGTGTGCGGTATCCTACCGGATACGGGCGGCTCGCAATCACAGACGAAAATGAATTTCATGGCATGTCAATTGGTACAGCTATGCCATCCATTCAGAACACCGCGTTGAACACGAAGCCGACCAGCATGATGCCTGTGGCCACGACTCCGGCGAAGACCGCGATGAGTTGCGGGCGGAGCACTTTGCGCAGGATCAGCATCTCGGGCGCGGAGAGGGCGATGACGCTCATCATGAAGGCGAGCACCGTGCCGAGCGCGGCGCCTTTGCCGAGCAGCGCCTGCACGACGGGGATTATTCCGGCAGCGTTCGAGTACATCGGCACGCCGACGAGCACCGCCACGGGCACCGACCACCATGCATTGTTGCCCATCAGCGCGGCCATGAAGTTCTCCGGCACGTAGCCATGGATGCCCGCGCCGAGCCCCACGCCGAGTACGATGAAGAGCCACACCTTGCCGACGATCTCGCGGACGTGGCGCAGGCCTTCGCGAATCCGCTCAGGCCAGCTCAGCGCGTCGGCGGAGAACTCCGACGAGACTGCGCTGTTCTGGAGCTGCTGCACCCACTCTTCGAGAAATCGCTCCAGTCGCAGCTTTCCGATCACCATTCCCGAAATGATAGCCACCAGAAGCCCCATTGAGAGATAGAGGAGCGCGACACGCCAGCCGAACATGCCGAAAAGCAGCGCGAGCGCTACCTCGTTGACCATCGGCGCGGAGATGAGAAACGAGAAGGTCACGCCAAGCGGCACGCCCGCTTGCAGGAAGCCGATGAAGAGCGGCACCGCCGAGCAGGAGCAAAACGGCGTGACGATGCCGAGCGTCGCGGCCATCGCGTTGCCGACGCCCACGCGCCTGCCCGAAAGCATCGCGCGCGTCCGCTCCGCCGAGATGAAGGTGTGCACCACCCCCATCACGAACACCACCGCCGTCAGGAGCATCAGCACCTTGGGAATTTCATAGAAAAGGAAAGCGAGCGCCTCGCCGAACGGAGTGGCGCGGCTCAACCCGAGAGCGCTGACCAGCAAGTCCGCGCCAGCTTCGAGATTCAGGTAGAGTGCCGTCCAGAGCGCCGCCGCCGTCGCAACTCCGGCAATCCACGCCGGGGTGTTGGGGCCTTGCTGATCGTGCTTTTGCATGGTCTCAGCAGCAGGTTCCGTTCTGGCGGCCAATGCCTTTGGCGTGGTTGCCGCAGCAGCCGGAGGGTTTCGGCGCGGCGGTGAGCAACTGAAGGAGTTCGTCGTTCGACGGCACCTTGCCACTGCACACCACCTTGCCATCGACCACGAGTCCGGGCGTCGTCATCACGCCATACGACACGATCTGCTGAATGTCCTCAATTTTCTGCACGTTAGCCTCGATGTTTTCAGCGGCGATCACCGCTTTGACCGCATCGGCAAGCTGGTTGCACTTTGCGCAGCCGGATCCGAGAACTTTCA
>CAIUQW010000148.1 GCA_903901395.1 uncultured Chlorobiales bacterium
ATGCTCTTCGCCCGGTTTGAACTTGAACGCGCCGTGCGAGGTGCCGATGGCGATGGCGAGGCTGTCAACCCCGGTCTTGCCGACGAAATCCTCGACCTGGTCCGGCTCGGTGTAGGTGTGGTGCGCGGCGTGAACTTCGTCCTCGATGCCGGCAAGTACGCCAAGTTCGCCCTCGACGGTTACGTCATGCTGGTGCGCGAATTCCACCACTTTACGGGTCAGCGCCACGTTGTCCTCGTAGCTCAGGTGCGAACCGTCGATCATCACAGACGAGAAGCCTGTTTCGATGCAATCCTTGCACAGCTCGAAGCTGTCGCCGTGGTCGAGATGCAGCACGATCGGTATCTGGCAGCCGAGTTCGGCGGCGTATTCGACGGCTCCAGCGGCAAGATGGCGTAAAAGTGTCTGGTTGGCGTAACTTCTTGCGCCTTTCGAAACCTGGAGGATGACCGGCGAAGAGGTCTCGACGCAAGCCATGACGATTGCCTGTAACTGTTCGAGATTGTTGAAGTTATAGGCGGGAATGGCGTATCCGCCGCTGACGGCTTTGGCGAAAAGGTCACGGCTGTTGACGAGTCCCAGCTCTTTATAACTGGTGGTTTTGTTCATTACAATGCGCTCCGTTTGAGATTGTGTGGTTTTCGATATGGAAAGAAAATTTTTTGTAAGAATTTACTGATTACGCTGAAACATCTTAGGCAGACTTTTCGTAATATAATACAAGGAAGCGGGATTGAACCGCCTCCATTCCTGCTCAACATGAATTCACCCACGCTTCACAGGTATTGTATGAAAAAGATACATAAGGCACTCTATCCGGCTCTGTTTTTTCTGCTGATTCTCGCGATCTCCTGGAATTACTCTATGGCTGCCTCCGGCAAAGGGGCGCAACCGGTACAGCTCAAGCCAACGGTCAATCAGGAGGAGGCTGGTCGCTCGATTGCCCAGTACCTGCTGCAGAACCATTACCGCAAGGTGCCGGTCAACGACTCGCTCGCGCAGCAGATATTCAACCGTTACCTCGACAATCTCGACAACAATCGCAGCTACTTCACCGCTCCCGAGGTCGAAAAGCTCCGGCAGGAGGTCGGCGTTCATCTCGATGACGATTTCGTCTCCGGCAATCCCACAGGAGGGTTCACCATCTACAATCAGTTTCTGAAGCGGGCCAGAGAGAAGATGGCGTACATGAAGAGCATGCTGGCTACCGCGAAATTCGATTTCACCGCACCCGAGTCGCTGGAACTCGAGCGCAGCAAGACCGCACCGTGGCCTGCCGATGAGGCCGGTCTGAAAGAGTTGTGGCGTAAAGAGCTGAAGTATCAGTACCTGAGCATGAAGTATTCGGGCGACAAAGGCAAAAATATCAAGAGCGAGCTGCTGAGGAGCTTCGATAACCGCGTCAAGCTGTACAATCAGCAGAAACCCTCGGATGCTTTTCAGGCATACATGTATGCAGTCACCTCTTCGTTCGATCCGCATACGGACTACTTCTCTCCGGATGAGTTCGAGAACTTTCAGATCGACATGAGCCGTTCGCTCGAAGGCATCGGCGCGAAGCTCCAGACGGAAAACGAGTACACGGTGGTGAACGAGATCATTCCCGGCGGCCCGGCGTTTAAAAGCAACCGGCTGAAAAAGGGGGACAAGATCGTCGGCGTCGGCCAGGGCGACAAGGGGGAGATTGTCGATGTGATCGGCTGGCGAATCAACGATGTCGTCAAGAAGATCAGGGGAGCC
>CAIUQW010000149.1 GCA_903901395.1 uncultured Chlorobiales bacterium
ATGGGTGGATGAAAAGAGAAATCCTGCGGAAATTTTTCTTCATTTGTTTGCGCGGCAGCACATTTTTTTTACCTTCATATATTGTGTTGGCTGAATAATAAGGTAGTATCACCTTTCCCCACAGCAAATGTCTCACGCAAGTACTTGCATACGAATCACGAACCTCGAAAGCTGGAGCGAAACGTCACAACGGCAGTGCGCTCGCTGGGGCTGCTGGCTTTGGGTTTTCTTGGATTTGGATGGGGGGATTGGAGCCGAAATAGTTGTCAGCAAAATAAAAGGCGCATTCGATGATTGGGAATAACAGTGATAAGAGCGTGCCGGGCAATAATACGCTGGTTTGTTGCGCTTTTTCGGTCAGTATAGGATGTAACGCGCAATAGAGTAGCGCAGATAAGCAAGTTTGCGATAAGGCTAAGAAACGCACTACATAATTGAAACTTATGGATGGGAAAAGAATTCAGGAATATTGGTCTAAAGAAATAGATGCTTTGATAGCTACCTACAAGCAATTTGAGCTGTTGATACCTGATGATAAAGATGAATGTGCAGCGCATAAAGGCGAAGATGGTAGATATGTAGAGGATTTAATTTCAGAATATTTAAGAAAATACTTACCTAAATCTATAGAAGTATTGACAGGATTTATATTAAGACCGGCAGTAAAAACTGGCCTTACATCAAAAGTCAGAAAAAAAGAAACGGATAAACATTCTACTCAACTTGATATTATTGTTTACAATAGTAATGATTACCCGATTTTTCAAAGATTTGGTAATAGTGTTGTTGTTCCGCCAGAAGGAGTTTTAGGTATAATATCAGTAAAAAAACATTTGAATTATAACGATATTAAGAATGAGGCAAAAGCATTGAGAAAAGCTTCTGAACTTTGTAGGACTTATGACAAAAATGGAGAATTCTTGCGTGGACCTTTTTTAGCTTTAGTTTCTGTTAAATCAAAAATTGACAAGAAAAAGACTGAAAATCACGACTGGATTTTTGAACAATTGAAAGAAACTTATAATACTTCTCCAAAACCTTGTTTTGATGACCTTGTTGGCTATATCGGTTCACTTGATGAATGGAGTATCTTTAAGCGTAGGCCAGAAAAAAGAACACAAGAAGCAAGTTATATATATTTTAACCACAGTGATTATGAAAGTCATCTGGGATTGCAATATTTATTAACTGGGATTTTAAGCGTCTTTTATGATTCAACAAGAAGTAATATAAATAGACCCGGATTTACAGCATTCCCGTCAGGTCGAGATGCTGATAAAAATTTAGGTAAAATTGACGTTGCTGGATTGAGAAAATAAAGCCAAACTGCCAACATTTTGTATAAGTAATTACAATCGATTTGGTAAATATCAAGCTTTGTAACCAGTTTATAATGAGTAGTGATTTGCCAGAAAAGTGCCACGTAATCTGCTACTAATTATACCATTTACCGTTAGCTGCAAACTCAATGAACTGATAAATAATAAACAATGGAAAAACAAAAAATAGTATTATCATCCACTCATATTGATTCGCATGGTATGATGATGACTAAAGAAGCATTAGAGAATGGTGCTAAAATGATTAATTCAGGCAGAAGTCTAAGAATGGGATTGGAACATGATATGTCATTCCCACCATTAGGTAGGATCGCTGATGCTGAAGTTATTAAAAGTAATGATGGGTCGTATTATTTAGTCGCTTATCAAGAATATTTTGATAAGCAACAACAAGCAATTCTTGAAGACGGAACTGTTCTTTACAGAGAATCATTTGTTAGTGGAGGTAAGCCATTTATCGAATCAATAGTTGAGCCGGTTGATAAGGTCGAAATTAAAACAGATCCTATTAATTTTGAGAATCAAAAATCACTTGATGATTTTTTTGAAGAAATAAGAATAGATTCTGATTTAGAATTTGATAAGGAACTACTGATTAGAAAATCTGAACTTCCTGATCCGGAAATTATTATAAAACTTTCAAGTATTATTGCTGTCTCTATTGTAATAATTAAAACTAAAGTAGTTGAGAAATTAGGAGAGGCAATTGGAGAAGATATTGCTAAATTCTATATATTTCTTCGTTCATCAGTAGTGGGAATGGTGAAAAGGGCTATACCAAAAAATCGGCCTATCACATTTATAATTGAGGCGCATGATGAGATTATTGTAGAACTTATAATTAAGTCGAATAATCCAGATGAGGTAGTAAATGCATTTACTCTCGATTGCTTAAAAGAAATACAGGATAAAATAGAGACTTCAAAAAATATTTTTGGTGCTGAAAAAATACAATTCTCATTTGGTGAGAAGAATACATGGGAGTTAAATTATATGTTGACTAAGGATGGTGCTGTAATTGGAACTAAAAAAGCCTTTGATAGACGTGATGAGGCATTCTCTGAATTCTTAAATAAAATGCTTGAAAAAGATAATAATGATACGAGCGGCAGCAGATAACAGCCAAAACATACGATGCAAAACAAATAAAAACCTTCTTTTTTTCAAGTCTAATATCCACGAAAAAGAAACGAAAAGAACAAACCCCAACTGGCAAATTCGTAACCGGTTGGGGGTTTGCTTTTTACAGGCTTTGCAGGTGCTCCAGCAGGATGCTGTTGAAGCGGGCTGGCTGGTCGAGGTTCGAGAGGTGGCCGGCTTCGGGGATCAGTTCGAGCTTTGAGCCGGGGATGAGGGCGTGCATGGTGGTGGCGACTTCTGGCGGGGTGACGATGTCATCCATGCCGCAGACGATGAGCGTCGGGCAGGCGATTTCGGTCAGCAGCTCCGTTGAATCCCCGCGCTCGGCGATGGCCCGCATTGCTTCGCTGATGTCGTCCGGCGACTGGCGCACGATGCTCTCGCGCGTTTTTTCGACGAGCGGCTGGTTCGAGGCGTAGGTCTCTTTCGCGAAGAAATTCGGCACCATTCTCGCCGCAGCCTCCTCGGCTCCTTTCTCCATCACCGCTTTCCGAAAAGCCTGCCGCCCGGCAAGCACTTCCGGCGAGTCCGCATTGGCTCGCGTGTCGCAGAACACCAGCGAGGCGGTCAGCTCGGGATAGAGCCGGTAGAAAGCCATCGCCTGGTAGCCGCCCATCGAAAGGCCCACGACGGTCGTGCTCGACCAGCCAAGCGCCTCGATGAGCCGCGCGAGGTCGTGCGCATAATCATCCATGCTCCAGCCGGGGCGCGACGGCGTTGACTCGAAGCCGTACACAGCAGGCGCGATCACCCGGTAGCCCGACTCGGCGAGCGGCGCGATCTGCGGCTCCCACATATCCGCCGAAACCGGGAAAGCGTGCAGCAGCAACACGTTACCGGCATCGCCGCCCGCCGCTCCAGTGAAGGTCAGCATGGCTCAGTTCTCCTGCGCTTTCGACTGGCCGCGAATGTCGCGAATGATGTTGTTCGCCTCATCGAGAATCTTGCGAGCCTCGTCGCGCGCGCTGTCGATGATCTCCTGCGAACGGTGCTTCGCCTCGTTGCTGTAGGTCGCCTCGGGTTCCGAACCTTCATACATATCGGCCGCCCGGTCGATAGCGCGTTTCACCTTGCCGCTGATGATCATCTGCGTATCCTCGCCCTTGCGCGGAGCGAAGAGCAGCCCCATGATGGTGCCGACCGCCGCGCCGAGGATGACTCCGAAAAACATTCCCTTGTAGTATTTGTCCTGATTTTCCATGATCGAAGGAGTTGGGTTAAAAAGTTAACAGTAAGAATATAACAAAAGGGAGCTGCTAAAAAGCCCCGTCGCCGTTGAATCGGGATTGGGGGGGGGATATGTTCCCCGGCTTGAAAGCCGGGGCAATGTGAATATAAGAGTGCTAAATGTCCGGAGGGTTGAAACCCTCCTGAATGTAAAAGACCGGTTTTTGTGCATCAGCCTCGGAATCGTCCCTCCCGGCTGTCCCTTTTGTCCTTTTCCCGGCCTGCAATTCTCATCCCCGCAATATCTCCACCACCTCCTCTTCGAGGCCGGAGAGCGTTTCGGCGAGGTCGGGGCGGCAGAGGACACGAAACTTCTTGGTGTAGCGTTCGAAGGAGAGGATGAAGTCCGAGCGGAATACCGATTCGCGGAAATCGTCGAAGCGGATGTAGCCGCTGGCGTCTGTCAATTGCGCCATGTGGCGGTGCTCGCTCTTGGTCGGCCAGACGCGCAGCTCGCGGAAGTCGGCGTAGTCGAACACATCTTTCGCGGCGGGCGCGTCGATCAGCACCTCGTGGCCCGCGAGCCTTTGTCCAGTCTTTCTTCCGACGAGTTCGCAGATTTCGCGCTCCTTCTCCTTGCGTCGCCGGTGATCCGCGCTGTAGGCGAACCAGACCGGATCGACCTCCATTTCCTCGCCGACGTATGGGCGGATGGTCAGCGCCCGTTTGTAGACGCGGCGCTCCTGGATTGCGTCGAGCAGCTCGGCGGCGGGCAGCGCGAGGTGGCGGATCGAGCGTTCGAGTTCGAAGAGCACCCGGTCGTCGGAGTTGAAGTAGAAGAGTTCGCGAAGCGGCGCG
>CAIUQW010000150.1 GCA_903901395.1 uncultured Chlorobiales bacterium
AAATGACGACACGTCGTCGGCTGTACTTGGTAATCGGGGTTCGATGCTGAAAAGTTCCGCTCAGGCAGGACGCTGGACGGGCGTGAAGGCCTGCCGGTAATCGGGAACCGCGCCGGATGCCGACTCGCCAAGTCCCTCCGCAAGCGCTTTGCGAGCATAACGGAGAAGTGACGCAGCGCTGAATGTGGAGGCATCGGCGAGATGCGGCGCGAGCGAAGGAACTTCGTCGGCAAGGAGGTCTGACGAGCGGCTGACAATAGCGAATTCGCCACTCAGGTCGGCGAGCCGCGCGGGCAGTTCGGAGACGAGGCAACGTGAGCTTTCGATCTCCGAAAGCACGCCGTTTTCTGTCGAGAAAATCGCGTAGAAATACTCGCCCACCCTCGACGGAATCACCGGCACGATGCGGGTGGAGGCGAGCTGCTCCGAAGCGGCCTCGGCCATCGCGAGCATCGTCGGCACCGGCACGAGCGGCAGGCCCGCGCCGAAAGCGATCCCCTTGGCCACGGAGAGGCCGATGCGCAGCGCGGTGAAGGAGCCGGGGCCAGCGGAGACCGCGACGCCGTCGAGTTCCGCCACCGTCACTCCCGCCGCCTCCATCGCTTGCATGACGAGCGGCACCAGCGACTCGGCGGTCTTCTGCCAATCCGCGAGACTGCGTTCGACAAGGCAATCTCCGTCGCTAACCGCGGCGCTGGCGTAACCGTGAGTACACTCGATGGCAAGAATCTTCATGAAGCCGCTTCAGGTTATGACAATTTTTCGCTGACTCTCCCCGGCGATGTCGAGCTGAACGCGGCGGGTGTAGCGCCGCTCCAGCGAGGCGAAGCGCTCGCCCCACTCGACCACCGACAGGAAAGGCCCGGAAAGATAGTCGTCGAACCCGGCGGAATCAAGCTCCTTTTCCGATTCAAGCCGGTAAAGATCAAAGTGGTGCAGCTCGAAGGGACGCCCGCGTAACGATCCCTCGTAGATATTCATCAGGGAAAAGGTGGGGCTGGAGAGCTGCTCCTCGCAACCGAACACCTCCGTGATGCCGCGCATGAACTCGGTCTTGCCCGCGCCGAGCTGGCCGGTAAGGCAAACCACATCGCCCGGTCTCAGCCCGGAGGCGAACCTCCGGGCGTACTCGCGGGTTTCGTCAGCGGATTTCGACAGGAACTCGCCCCTCATGCATCTTTCTCCAGTGAATGGAAAACCATGCCGGTCATCACCTTCGGATAGAACCAGGTGGACTTCTGCGGCATGACCTCTCCGGAAGCAGCGACATCGATCACCTGACTAACTCGCGTGGGCTTCATCACGACCCCCATTTGAGCCTTACCGCTGGCCACCGCGTCGAACACCTCCTGCTCGTTCTTCACGTAGACGAGGTTGCTCTCCTTGCTGGTCGCCTCAGCCGTGATGCCGAGAATCTGACCGAACACCAGATCGTGCAGCAACACGACGCCAAGCTGCTGCATGACCTCGGGCACCGGTGAGGAGAGCGCCTCTTCCGGCTTGCAGTCGAGCGTGATGCCGAGCGTCACCCCCGGCAGGACGATGCCGTAGGAGATGCACTTCGCGCATCCGGCGAGAAACTCGTCGAGCGCATTGTGGCCCGGCAGCTCCCAGACGGTGAAATGCTTGTCGAGGCGCTTGATGAAGCACTCGACGTCGAACGACGGCAGACCGTGCACGAGCCGGTGAATCGGGAGAATCAGGAGGCCCTCGTCGTAAATGTTGGCCAGATAGGCCATGATATAGTTATATGGCTCGCTCCCCGTGTGGGCGGGATTCGAAGCCGCCCGCTCGTTGCGGTAGGTGACGCCGGTTTCGTAGCGGTGGTGGCCGTCGGCGATATAGACCTTCAGCCCGGCAAGCACCGACTGCACGGCGGCAATCAACGCCGGATCGGTGATGCGCCACAGGCGGTTGCGCACCCCCTGAAGCGTGGCGTCAATGAACGGCTCGTTCCGCTCTGCGAACTCGCTGATCGCCTCGTCAACCTGGCGGGCCGAATCGGCATACAAGCCGAAAATACTGCTGATATTTGCGCCGGTCTCGCGGAACATTTTCAGCCGGTCAGCCTTCGGCCCCGAGAGCGTGCGCTCGTGCGGCAGCACCTGCTGCTCGGCGAAGTCGTAGAGCCGGAGCGCGGCGAACAGCCCTTTGCGCGTGCGCGTCACGCCCTGCTCGTCCTCGAAGGTCTGGAAGCAGGGATAGAGCGCGGGTTCGCCATCCTGCGCCAGAACGCCGGAGGCCAGCCACTCGCGCAGACGACTCGACGCCGCGCCGTAGGGGTCCGCCTCGGCTGGCAGCTCCAGCCGGACGGCGTTGTAGTCGGAACTCTCGTACAGCTCCTGCTGCATGGCGGGCGGAATGGCGTCGTACGGCGGGCAAATCAGCCGGGAAGCCTCCCCGGCAAAATCGGGGCCGTAAACAATCCCCTTGAACGGCGCAATTTCATGCATAAGACTTATGGAATTATGAGGTTATTCGACATTGTCTCTCTGAGAAATCCAGAAATCGTTGACT
>CAIUQW010000151.1 GCA_903901395.1 uncultured Chlorobiales bacterium
CGGTCGTGGCTCACCACCACGAGGCAGCCGGGGAAGGTGTCGAGGTAATCTTCGAGCACGCGCAGGGTCGGAATGTCGAGGTCGTTGGTCGGCTCGTCGAGAAGCAGCACGTTCGGCGCGCCGATGAGCTGGCGCAACAGGTAGAGCCGCCGCCGCTCGCCGCCCGAGAGGTTGCCGATGGGGTTGTACTGCGCCGCTCCCGAAAAGAGAAATCGTTCGAGCATCTTGGCCGCAGAAACCAGCGTGCCGTCCTTCGTTTTGATCTGCTCGGCCTCCTCCTTGATGTACTCGATGACGCGCCTGGAGTCGTCGAGGTGGCGGCTCTCCTGATCGTAGTAGCCGATTTTGACCGTCGGGCCGATCTCGATGCGCCCGCTGTCGGGCTTGACGCGCCCGGCGATCATTTCGAGCAACGTGGTTTTGCCGGAGCCATTCGGGCCAATGATGCCGATGCGGTCGCCCTTTTCGAGCATGTAGTCAAAATCCCGAAGCAGAGTCTTCGAGTCGTAGGATTTCGACACGTCGTGGAACTCGACGATCTTCGCGCCGAGTCGTTCCGCGCCGAAGCCGATCTCCATCTCCTGCTTCTGCTCCTTTTTCGGCGCATAGACCAGCGCCTCGGCTCGCTGCAAACGCGCCTTCTGCTTGGTGGTGCGCGCCTTCGCGCCGGTGCGCATCCATTCGAGTTCCTGCTTCGCGAGAGCGTTGCGCTTGCGCTCGTCGCGAACTTCCTGCGCCTCCTCCTCCTCCTTCTGCACGAGGTAGCTCGCGTAACCGCCGGTGTAGGTTTTGGCTGTTTTGCCGTCCAGCTCGATCATGCGGGTGGCCACGCGGTCGAGAAAATAGCGGTCATGAGTAATCAGGATTACCGCGCCAGCGTAACGCTTGATGTAATTTTCAAGCCACTCGACGCTGTCCGCATCGAGATGGTTGGTCGGCTCGTCGAGAATCAAGGCGTCGCTCGGCACCACGAGGGCGTGAGCGAGCGCCACGCGCTTGCGCTGGCCGCCGGAGAGGGTGCCCATTTTTGCCGTCAGGTCGTTCAGGCCGAGCTTGCCGAGCACCGACTTGGCGTTCGATTCGAGGTCCCACGCGCCGCTCACGTCGAGATCGTGCGACAGATTCGTCACCTTCTCGATCAGCGCCGCGTCGCCGTCGGACTCCTCCAGCGCCTTCAGCGCCAGCTCGTACTCGCAGATGAGCGCCATCACCTTGTCGCCCGACTTCAGCACCGCTTCGAGCACGGTGTCCTCGGCGTCGTAGGCGGAATCCTGCGGCAGGTACGAAATCCGCTTTTCGCGCGAAATCATCACGCGCCCCGAGTCGGGCGTCTCGGCACCGGCAAGAATCTTCATCAGCGTGCTCTTGCCGCTGCCGTTGGCCCCGATGATGCCAATCTTGTCGCGGTCGTCGATGCCGAACGACACCTCCGTGAACAGCGTTTTCAACCCGTACGTCTTGCCAATCCCCTCGACCGTCAGAAGAACCATGCCCAATCCTGTTTATCGCTGAAAAAGGTGCAATATATTCAAATACGCCGCGATTCCCCGCCCGCTGATAAACGCCCCACAAAAAAGCCCCGCATGAAACGGGGCTTTCGTGAGTGATGTTGACGGCCGACCTTACCTGCCTTCCTGCTCGCCGGTCGGTTCCAGTTCGCAGGTACCTACCATGCCGATCCTGCTGTTTTCGTTCAGGAAGAGATAGAGCGGCTTTTCCTCACGCAGAATCGTCATCACGTCGTTGAACCTGCTCAGCGGAAAGTGAATCGAGGGCTCGGGATAACTGACATTGGCCGGAATGTCAGTTCCGTCCTTGTAGAAGATGATACTCCCCACATATGAACATTTTTTATAGACATAAATGAGCGCTTCATAGGGGTGGCCGCTGCAATACCAGAGCTTGTAGGAGTCAAAATCAACCTGGATGGAAGCCATAGAAATTCTCCATTTAACTTTATCAGATAGAACCGAAAAACAGAACAAGTAGTTCACATAGCCATAAAATACACACGCAAGGGGTACTCAAAATTTTGCTTTTTATATTCACTTCCCGGCAAGGCACATCCCGGCGAACAGCAAAAAGCACGAAACAGTTACGGCAAATTTCAGAGTGAATCAGGCAAAGCGCCAGCCACATCAGCATTCTGAAGAGTAGTGTATATATTGAAGGATTTTGCGCGTAGCATAAGATTCATCAATTGCTATAGAGAGGCACTCGTGGTAAGGCATAGCAGGAGATCAGGGCCATTTTCCGAAATTTTTTCCACCGGATACACTGAGAGAACACGTTCGGCATGACCAAACAGAGTGTTTTCAACACATTATTTACGCCTCTCCCGATACACATGCTCCGTTATTGATGCCAAGAGAGGAATGTAACGACCGCGAGATAACGACGAAGTTGTAGCGTTTTATCTACCCGAAAAACAGAATGCCACAGGAGCCACGATCAGCTAATATGTACATTGGGGGAAAGCACAAAGATGCCAACTATACCGTCAGATTTTACATCACTCGAACCGTCGCTTCTTGTTGAAATGAAGGAAAAAAAATAACTGATCTGCTATACGGAATATAGATATTCAAAAAATCATTCCCTGAACTGATCGCGCTACAAATCATATCCGAAATATTCCATAAAAACGGAATAATGATATATTCTGATCAGCAGGGTTTTTACATACAACATAAAACAGAAGCATCGCATATTTACGTCTCCGCTCAGAAACAGAGACAGAAAACATGAAGCTCCGAGCGAGCAGTTTAGATTGAGAGGAATTGCACAAAAGTACGTGTTCATCCAAACCGGAGAATCCGGTTTAAACGCATTTTCCAGGAAAAAGTCTACGACCTCTTCCTGGAAAATGGGAATAGCTCGAAAACAGGAAATGATTCCCTGAATGAGAACGAGAAATACTGCTAAATCACCTGAAACCTGAGGATCGAAACCTATTGCACCAAAAAGAAAAAACCACTTAACTCCTTATTATAAAAGAGTTTGTGTCAGGATGAAAAAACATCCGAATAGCAGCTCCCGTCGAAAGGGCAATCGGAGACTACTCACCGTCAAGGCTTTCTTGCCAGCTTGGCTTGAAAAAAATACCGAATCGGAAACACGCATGCGTCCATTCGATGGGAAGTCTATCCCGAAACCCTTTTACGGAGCGTACCGTACAGGGAAATGAATGCTCAAGGCATAAGGAGCATCACCTGAAGCTGCCAGTGATGAAACTGAATTCCGCAAAAACTTCGAGAGAGGATCGACAAAAACAACTCAAAATAACGTCACACGCCAGCAGGATCTTTGACGGCCTCAAGCCCTTCAGATAATTGGACTACAATTGGTGATTGCTTTACATACACTATGGCTGTCCCCGTCAGAACCAACGAAAGCAGATAGAGGCTGATTGTAATGTAATGCTTTTTCATGATGCCATATGTTTAGATTGATTGAACGGAAAAAATCTATAAAAAAAACCAGACAAGAGCAACACCTGAGCGCATATTAACAATTGTTAAATAATAAATAATTGCAACTTTTCAAAACGTTTTTTTAACGATTGCAAAACAATCAGTAGTTTTTTCAGAGATATATGTTATTTAAATAAGTATCGGGCCTTTCACACAGTCGAATTCAATACAGAAAGTCCCGCGTAAAAAGCATATTCAGTCATCACTCATGCCTCTGCAAGTGACCCGGCAGTCCGAAACAGCGCGACAACCGGCTCCAGTACCGCAGCTCCATGAAAAATCCAGTGCCGATACTTTTCATTTCAGCGATATTTTGAATACCATTACTGAATGTACTTCGCCGGTCGTTTCCAGCGCCGGCCTCACCCACCGGCGCTCCGGCTCCGGACATCATGCCCAATGCGATGCCCACTATCGAAGAAAAGCTCTCCTGGACCGAAACGCCCCTGCCCGAAGCGCTGAAAAACCTCAAGGATGACGAGATCGAGGCGCTCTCCCGATATGTCAAGACAGTGGTTGACTCCAAAACAGACGGGTTCGACGAGCTTTACCACGCCATCGGCTCGATCGTGCGCTTCATTCCGCACTTCATCGTCATTCCGCTCATGGTCGAGCACATTCGCCCGCAGATTTCCGCTGGCGTCTGCCGGACGATGGGCGTCGATCAGGCGGTAAACTACGCCAACGATCTCCCGCTCGAATACTTCAGCGAGGTCTCGCGCCATCTGGACAACGACCTCATGGCTCGCATCCTCGAAAAGATGAAACGCAACCAGGCCGAGAAGGTGATTCTGTTCGAGCTGCTGCACCACCGCTCTCACATGCTCGGCATCGCCGAACACCTCGACCGGAAAATGCTTGAATTCGTGGCCAAAAACCTCGACACCAACGGCTTCTCTGAGAGTGATCCTGAGCTTGCGGCGCACCAGTTGCTGATGGAAAAAATACGTGACCTTCACTGAGCGACAATGGCGTAACAAACGACGCCAACAGATAAACCCGCCTGGCTGAAACTATCCGTTGAGTTTTTTCATTGTTTTGCTGAAAGAATTTCCACCTGACAACGTCGTACCGTATGAAAAGGACGGAGTTCGACTTACCCGGCATTTTTTTCAGGGCATTCCGATTCCGGCCAGTGAACTTTACCCTGTAATCAAAGGAAACGACCTATGAAAAAATCACTCTTCCTGGCCAGCGCCAGTGTTGCGGGACTGCTGCTATGCACAACGCCCCCAAACGATGCGAATGCTGAGGTCAATCTGAATATCAACCTTGGAGGGCCTCTTTATGTGGATGACTACGGCCCCGATTTCATTTACATCGACGATTACGGCTTTGCCGTCTCCTACGGCTGGGATTACGATGTGATCCGGTATGGCGATTTTTATTTTATCTATCGCGATGGCGGATGGTTCCGCTCACGGTACGTCCGTGGGCCGTGGGCTCCGGTAAGATACTGGAGTCTGCCATACCAGATCAGACGGCACCGCTGGGATGATATCAGACGCCGCCGTGACCATGAATACCGGCGTCACGACCGGACTTACTGGGAAAGGCACTTCAGGGACCAGCGCCTCCGCGACAGAAGGCCAGACTTCAGGCCCGGCGACAGACCCGACGGCAGGCCAGACTTCAGGCCCGGCGGACGGCCAGACGGACGGCCCGATTTCAGACCAGACGGACGGCCTGACGGCAGACCGGATGGCAGACCCGACGGTAGGCCCGATGGACGACCCGACTTCAAACCTGACGGCAGACCCGACGGCAGACCTGATGGACGGCCCGACGGCAGGCCCGACTTCAAACCGGATGGCAGACCCGATGGCAAACCAGACTTCAGACCTGGCGGACGGCCGGATGGCAAACCGGATGGACGACCAGACGGACGACCCGATGGCAGGCGCGATGGTGACAGAAACGACAGAGATGGCAGGCCTGATGGACGGCCAGACGGCAGGCCGGACGGCAGACCATAAAACGCATGAACGATAAACGAGGCTGTCTCGGGATCAAACCTGAGACAGCCTTTTTGTTCCCCAAACAAACCCAAGAAGCGCTGAATTCTTACAGAGAAGAACAATGCCTGCTTCCGCCCCCCGCCATCATGCCTGTATTGCAGGGCATTGTTATAAACAAAGTATCAAGTCACCTCACTTTGACATGATAACAATGCATTTCCTGATTCGGGCTCCGAGAGTGACGCATCGTTTACCGACGAAATATATCTCTTTATTACGCTTATCACACCACACAGATACATACAAGTTCCTGTCGGCGGCAGGCATCGGCATCGGGTTGATCGCTCTTGGCCAAGGACAGGCAGGAGCGTTGATTCAATTTTTTTTATGAATCGCTCGTGGAACAATAATACATAAACGTCCTTTTATTACATTTGTAACATTTATAAGCTTTATATACTCTCTCAAGAGGTTGTACCCTTGCACAAGCTCCCGACCAAAACCCCACTGTAAAGTTATCGGCAATGAACGACAAAAACGTCATGAATACCGCGAACACTGATAACGGGTCTGTTATCAGTCGCCTCGAAGCCGAAAATGCTGAATTGAAAAAAGAGCTGAACCGGCTTTCTCTGGTTGTCGAAGGCTCGAATGCCGGTTACTGGGACTGGGACATTCAGACCGGCCTTGTGACCATCAACAGAGCATGGGCCGAGATGATCGGCTATACGCTTGAAGAGCTTGGCCTGGTTACGATTGCAACCTGGGAAAGCTTCTGCCATGCGGTTGACCTCCGGAAAGCCACTGAACGCATCGAAAGTCACTTGCGCGGAGAAACCGATTTTTATGAGGCGGAAGTGCGAATGCGGCACAAAAATGGCCATTGGGTCTGGATTCTCGACCGCGGCAAGGTGTTCGAGCGTGACGTCAATGGCATGGCGCTCCGCATGGTTGGATCGCATCAGGAGATCACCGAGCGCAAACATGCCGAG
>CAIUQW010000152.1 GCA_903901395.1 uncultured Chlorobiales bacterium
AGGCGGAGCACCTTCTGCGTGAAGCGGTCGCCCTCGATCTTCATGTCGGCCTTCTGCCAGATTTTCTCCCACGCGGCGCTGTGCTTTTCAAGCAGCTCATCGAAGCTTCCTGCCGAGGCGAGCGTTTCGCGCCCCGCAGCCACCGGATCGCGATGACCGGCGTCGCGCGAGGTGTGGATCGAGACCACCTTGTCCACAGTGCACCCTTTGTCTGCTGTCACTTCAAGCTTGAAATGCTCACTGATCCAGCGCGGGCTGCTGGTGATGCTGCCGTTGTTTTCCGGCTTGCCGTGGTAGCCGCTGCGAAGCGTCGTCCTGGCGTGGGTGACGATGTCGGTTTTGCCGTGGCTCGTGCGCACATGCAGGAAGATAGGCGCATCTTCGGAGGCGCGTCCGTGCTCGACATGTTCGAGATGGTCGGTGGAGAGGGTGTTGTAGCGCAGCACGTTGCGGTTCTGCACCCGGCCGTCGATGGTCGAGCGGATTTCGATCTCCGCCGAGTAGTTGACCGGCTGGATGGTGTAGCGGATCGCCGCGATGTGCGGGTTATCCATGCTGCAGAAGCGCTTGCTGCGGATCCGCGTGATGCAGCCGAGCGTATCCTGCACCACCATCTCGCGCTCCATCACGGCATTGCGCATGTCGAGATTCTGACGGTAGCTGAGAATCTTCTGCTCCAGCGGATTGATGAACTCGCCGTTGCCGATGCGGAACTCAATGGGGAGCCAGTTTGGCGCATTGACCATGTCGTTGTTCCAGACTGTCTGGCCGTGCACCTCCGACGAAAGCTTGTTGAAGATGCCAGCAATATAGGTGCCGGGGTAGTGGTGCATCGAGGTCAGGCCGCTTTCGAACGCGCCGCGCACTCCCATGTAGCCGTTGCCGGTGGTCACGAGTGACTCGCGGAGCCGTTCGTCCTTCTCAACCCACGAGTCGTAGCGCAGCTCCCAGCCCTCGTGTTCGAGACCCTTGTCGAACCACTCCTCGATCTCCGGGATGGTGATCTCGCCGAGGTCGCGCACGACGATGTCCGCCCCCTGCTCCTTGAGCTTGATCCCCTCAATTTCGCGAGCGATGCCGAGCACGAGGCCGAAGTTGCCACGTGATCCCGCCTGCACGCCCGAAATGGCGTCCTCAACCACGACGCAATCGTGCGGTTCGAGGCCGAGGTTGGCCGCCGCCGTGATGAAAATATCGGGATTTGGCTTGCCTTTGAGCTTCATTTCTATCGAAACTTCGCCGTCAACCCGCGTCTCAAACAGCTCTTCGAGTTTGGCGAGCCGGAGGATGAGCTGGCAGTTGCGGCTCGACGAAGCGATGCCGATGCGGATGCCGCGCGCCTTCAAATCCTTGATGAACTCAACCGAACTCTGGAACACTTCGGGCCCTTCCTTGATCAGAATCTCGGTGAAGAGGCTGTTCTTGCGATTGCCGAGACCGCAGACGGTCTCCTGCTCGGGAATGTCGTCGAGTTCGCCGTACGGAATTTCAATCTCCCTCGAAGCGAGGAAGCTTTTGACCCCCTCCATGCGCGGCTTGCCGTCCACGTACTTCAGATAGTCGTGAGCCGGATCGAAGGGAACGTAAGGCTCATTGTTGACCTCGGCGTAATTTTGCAAAAAGGAGTTGAACATCGCTTCCCAGGCAAGGCTGTGGATTTTGGCCGTGCCGGTAATGACACCGTCGAGATCGAAAATGACGCCTTTGAAATTCATAAGTAATCAGTGAGTTATCGGTTGGTGAATGAACGGTGAAAGTAACAATCAGAGTGACAGCAATCCAAGAATTGTAAGAAGAATATCAGGATAAGGCACCATGTAGCTTTTCGGGCACAGCTCCCGGACGCGCCGCATCAGCTTTTCGTCCCGCGTGACGAAGATGGCCCACACATCCTTGTACATCTCGATAGCTTTTTTCAGCATCGGTATGTCCGAGGAGGTGTCGCCGCAGACCAGCACCGGCCCGACGGCGTGATCGATTTCAAGCTTGTGGTCAATGAATTCAAGGCCGTCGCCCTTGTCGAAATCACGGAACTGGCCGGTTTGAGGATCGACGTCGATGGTCAGGATGATTTCGATGTCGAGGCCGGTATCCTCGATCCTGAAGTTCTTGCCTTCGGGATCGATGTCGCGCACGATCCCCTTGACCTTTTCGAGGAAGGCTGCCGATTCGGCCTCGTTGACCGAGCGGGTGATGTCCTGCCGGGCGATGGTGGTCTGGCCGAACTTGATCTGCATGGCCGAGCCGATGAAGTTGAACTTCTCGAATGACGGATCGAGCAACAGCAACTGCATCCGTTCATTGAGCAGGCGGATCATCTCCTGTTTTCCGGGTTCGATGGGGAAGCTGTGGAAATTGCCGCCGATGTCGATGAACTCGCGCCCTTTCGAGCCGGCGTAGACGAAGATGTGCTCCGGGTTGATCGAGACGTTCAGGATGCCGAAATCCTTCAGCGGCGCCGAGGTGACGATCATCGGATAGCGGCAGCAGTGTTTGGCGAAGCGCGACAGAAAGACCGAGTTGTAGATCGGCTGGATCGATGAGCGGTAGCGGCCGCAGTAGTTGTTGGTGGTTCCGTCGCGGTCGGTGATGAAGGCGCTGAACGATTTGCCTCGCAACATCTCGACCCCTTCGGTGACGTAATCGGTGAAACCGGGGATGAACTTCGCCAGGTACTCGATAAAGCGGTCTTCGCCGTATTCGAGGTAGTAAATATCCTTCTGCAGCTCGCGGATTTCGTAGGTCAGGTCAACCTCGATCTGCTTCATCCCATCGAGGCGCAACAGGCGCTGACCCGTATAATCGTCGATATAGATGGTTTCGAGCGAGTAGAGCGCGTTCTTCAGGGATTCGAGGCACCCCTTGCCGACCACGCGCTGCTTCATTATGTTCCGGACTATAGGCTCTCTCAGATCCTTTGTTTCGGCTTTGAGCCGATAGAGTTCCTTGAGCGTCCTGATATCCTGCAAGGTGATCGGAAAGTTGCAGGTACGGAGACTTCTTTCATTGACGATCGTACTGTGCATGTGAAGTCGGCTGAAGGAGAATGGTGATAAACTGAAGCGTAAATTAACAAAAAAAGTAACAGCTGTCCACTAAAATTAAATATCTATATCGATCAGCTACAGAACAAGATAATCATGTTTCCGGTTCCGTCGCGCCAGCTTTGTCAGCTTTTTGCGAAAAGCGCGTCGAGTTTCGCGACGATTTCGCGATGGATTTCCGCCGGACTCAGGAGCGCGTCGAGCGTGACGAAACGATCCGGGTTTTCAGCGCCGATGGCGTGATAGCCGCTTCGCACCCGCCGGTAAAAGTCAAGTCCCGAGTTTTCCATGCGGTCCAGCTCTTCGGATTCGAAGGCGAGCGGCAAAGATTTTTCGGAAAACTTTCGCATGAGCGCATCTTCCGGCGTGAGGTCAAGGAAAAAGGTGACATCCGGTGAGAGGCCGCAGGAGGCGATCCGGTTGATTTCGGCGAGCATGTCGAGATCAAGGCCGCGCCCGTAGCCCTGATAGGCGGTGGTCGAATCGAAAAAGCGGTCGAGAATCACGTCAGTTCCACTTTCGAGCGCGGGCAATATGACTCGCTGCGCCAGCTCCGCCCGGCTCGCCGCGAAAAGCAGCAGCTCGCCGACGGGCGTGATGTCGTTGCGGCTTTCGAGCAAGAGCTCGCGAATCTGTTCGGCCACCGGCGTGCCGCCCGGCTCGCGCAGGGTCATGACCTCGCGCCCAAGCTCCTCGAGATGGCGTTTGAGCTTCGTGACCTGGGTTGATTTTCCAGCGCCGTCGATTCCTTCAAATGTAATGAGCATAACTGCTTACGCCAGAGTTGGTTCCTGAAAAACGAATTCTGTGATGGCCTTCGAGAAGCGCTCCGGATATTCAAGCATGGGGGAGTGGCCGCACTCGCTGAAAACGAGCAGCTTCGCGTTAGGCAGCTCCCGCTTTGCGACATGGGCAAACCTGGGCGACAGGTACTTGTCCCGGTCTCCCCAGATGATCAGCACCGGCTGCTTCAGCTCCGCGAGCCTCGACCGCAGGCCTGTGCGCTTCAGGTCGAGCTTCAGCATGTGGCGGTTCAGGCTCATGACCGTCTCGAACGCCTCGTGGTCGCGGGCGATGTCGAGTACTTTTCGCCAGGTGTCGCTCTCGATGGCCTGCCGGTTGTGGATCGCCACCTTGAGCATCTTCGCGGCGACGCGCTCGCCGGTGACGAGCGGCTTGAGCAGGTGACGCACGCCGAAGAGGCTGAGCATCCTTGCGAACGCCGGCAGAACAATGAAGCCATCGGTGTTACTGAGCACCATTTTCGTGAATGCGCCGGGATAGAGGAGCGCGGTGGCAAGCAGATACTTGCCGCCCATCGAGTGGCCGGTAGCGTAGACCTCTCCTACGCCTGCCGCGCCAGTTTTACGGAGAAACTCGTGGATGAGATCGGCGTACAGATACAGGGAGTACGGAATCGAGCGCGGTTTGTCGGACTCGCCGAAGCCGAGCAGGTCGAGGCCGAGCACCCGGAACGAGCGGGCGAGCAGCGGAATCGACGGGCCAAAGTAGTCGAGCGACGAAGAAATGCCATGCAGAAGCAGCATCGCGGGCGCACGGCCTCCAGTGTCGATGTACCGGTGCCGGTGGCCGCCAAGGGTGATATATCTGCTCCGGAACGGCATGGGCGGATGGCTGGTTGTGGTGACGTTTGCGAGGACTGTCTGGCTGCCGGGAAAAATAATCAATGACTGCGAAAAACGAACATGTTCAGGAACAGAGCGATTTATTTAAAAAACGGAGAGCCGAGCATCTTTGATTATCGAAAAAAAGTGTAAGTTCCCGCAATGAAACGCACACAGCAAACGATGATATCACCCAGCGCGCGAAGCCAATCACTTACGGACGAAAGAAAGCCTCTTATGAACAGAAAATCCAAAATTGCAGCGACGGCGCTCGTGGCGTGCTGTTGCTTGAGCGCCTGCTCCGGTCACTCCGATTCTCAGTCCTATTCTCCTCAAACCGACCTCAATGGAGCCATTGTCTCTTCTTCCGACAACGCTCCCGTTGCTTCTTTCAAGCAGATGCCGCCGTGGATCGATCTCTATCGTGAAAAAAACGTGGTGAATGTTTCCACCGTGGATCATGTCGTCATCGTCACCTTCGAAACGCAGGGCAGTCGGGATGAGGTCTTTCGTCACTACGTTGATAAGTTTGGAGAGGAGGAGAACTTCGAGTCCTTCCGGGCAAACCGCGACATTATCAGTTTCATTAGAGAGGGTTTTGGCGTCAAAATCACCTTGGTCGACTCCACCAAAAATCGCTGGACGCTCGAATTTCACCGCCAGATGATCTGAACCTAATCTGAAACTGTTCTCGCCGTTTTTTCTTCTTTATCCAGCAAGCAGCTGCCGACAACTCAAGGTTTTTTCTTCAGTTACGTACATCGTTCCGGATTCGCTCAAAAAAATCGCATGAGCGCAGGATTCGTTCGTTCACGTCGTCATATGGTGAGAAAAGGATCCCAAACGATGAATTCAAGGCGCCTCGAATTGAAAATGAAAATGAAAGAACAACGATGAAAAAGAATTTTGTAATGACAGCCCTCGTTGCGGGGTTTTTGGGAAGCGCTGGCACGGTGTTCGCCGCCGATAACGTTCCGCCTGCACCATGTGTGCGGCCAGGCATCTCCGGACCGGTCGATAGCCGTGGTTATGGCAGCGGCCCGGATGCCAGGTTCGCACGTCAGGATCGTCAGAATCGTCAGAATATGAAACAGATTCTCGGCTTGAGTGACGCGCAGGAGAGGAAAATGATCGAGCTGAGACGCGGTTATTTCCAGCAGAGCAAACCGGTCATGCAAGCGTTCAGGAATCTGCAACACGATCTCGCGCTCGAATCGGTGAAAAAATCACCCGACAGCCGCAGGATCGGCAGCCTGACAAAGAAAATTGGTGAGACGAGCGTGCAGCTGGCGCAACTTGAAAGCCGTCACCTTCGCGATCTGGCCACAGTGCTCGACGCACGGCAGCTCGATCGTCTGCTTCAGATGAAAGATCATTTCGGTGGCAGGCGCTTCAGCAGAGGATAAGCCGTTCGCTGTATGGGAGCGGTGACATGCAAAAGCCGGGATTGTGGAGAAGTCCCGGCTTTTGTTTTTTTGAGTCATATTTGATTCAACATACCATCATTTGACTGATCGTTTGTATTGCAATCTGGCATTGAATCGAATATTGCTTACCATCTGAACGGAACCACCTTGGGCTGAACCTTTGGTTTTGGCTTGGTGAAGATGAAATTGTTGATGAGACTGGCCGCCGCCGCTCCATCATTCAATAATTCATTAGCCTTTTCGTTCAGGAATGACGTTGCATTCATGACTACCGATCCGGATGCGTACACTCCGAAACCAACCACGGCTATCCCGGCAATTCCGTGCATCGCAGGGGCTGCAACGGGGGCCAGTAAAGCCGCTCCTGTCGCGATTCCAGCAGTAGTAAGTGTCATGGCTATCGGATTCTGATCCATGGTTATCTCTCTTTATTGAAATATTTCTTTTCGATGCTCTCCTCTTTTCAAAAGGCAGTTACTCTCCATACTGGAATATGAAGCGTGAACGGGAATGAAAATCGAAAAAGGCATCTTATCTTTAAGCTGCATCTTCCAGTAAAAGCGCTGAATCTTCCTTGATAAGGCCTGATTTCAGAAGCTCTTGCCATGCCGGGATATGTAACTCTTTTTGCTGCTGTTTCCACCAGGCCTTCAATACCAATTTTGCATGAGAGGCTATCTGAGCTGCATCATCGACATTCTGAAAATAGTCGATAGCTACATCGCAATACCCATACAATGCCGAAGAAGGCAACGAAAGCGTGACGACATAGATATTGTACCCCGGAAGAAATGTCGCGAAATAGGATTCCTGACATATCAAATTGCGATGAGAGTCGTTTCGTCCGATATCACAGAGATGTATCGGGAAAAGGAGCTTGTTTCTCATAGGTATCTGGCACTCCAGGGCCTTTCGGTCGATTGCCGAACTGTCGTGGTTGTTGAACGAAAAGCGCTGCGCGAGTCTGTTCTGAACCGAAGCGAGCGCGATCTCAGCCACTTTATTCGAATCATCGAGAACATCCATTTCCGGATATGCCGGAGCTGACTGCATCCATCGCTTAATCACTGACTGATCGTCTGCGGTATAAAGCGAAGGTATCACCATGCTTTCATGAAACATATTTGTAACTCCTTTTTAGTTTATAAAAAAATGGTCGATACAATGAGAGAATATGATCATCGTGACGGAACAAGCACGATTGCTGATGACAAGAAATGAATTTACGCATATCAGAAATCCATTCTGACAATCAACGTTACTTGACGCTTATACATCCGCCATCCATTCGATAATATCAATGTTCCAAGTTCCATTCTGTCTGCATAAGCATACAGCGACAATCGAAAAAGGTTTGTCGTTTGCATGGTCTTCAATCGGCAAATCTGCATTGAATATCTTTTAAAGGTGGCGCATAACCGGCAATTTTTGGAGATTTTCCTCTCATTGGGCACCTCCAGAGCGTTGCGGATACGCATTCGCGTCAAGCCGTTTGGTGCACTATCCGATATTTTCGTAGTAATCGCCCACAACCCACCTGCGCCCATCGATGAAGACTTCGAGACATCGGCCATAGGCTTCTGCTCCCAGGACGAAAGCTCCTTGCATATTGTTCATGGTCAATATTGTCGATGATTTACTGGTCGATGCGGTTTCTCTTTTTCTTCAGAATTACTTTTGTGGTTGCAGTTTTTATCGATTCTCTGTTGTCTTCCCAGATTTTATTGAGCCGCATCCTCGCGTTGCTCGTATGATTTGTAGTAAGATAATAAAAAAATTATAAAAATGATATTTTGTTGCTCTGATCACCTTTGTGGGTAAAAATATTTTACTGCATAAGTGCGTGCATGGTGTTCATAATTCAGCATAAGTAATTTTATGATGGATGATTGAGTGTTTCACGATAAAGAGTCTGTTTGCCTGAAGCCTGTAGTTTTGATCAGTAATAAAGTCATGAAAATGAAGAGGTTAACTCAGATCATCACTCGGCTGAGCTATTCTGATGTTAATAGTCTAAAGGAGTGTGATGAAAATAAAGTGATAAATTTAAGGCGACTGGTGAATAGCTGTTGTGCCCATATCACGTTTACCAGAAAATGAAGCGTTTCGTGCCAGTACGCACTGACAATCCGACTACTCCTGTCGCGGATCTGAGATGTTGGCGATTCACTTTTCGAGCAGATAGATAATGCGGTGATAATGAAATGGCGTAATAATGTGTTTTTATTCTTTGAATTTCTTTTTATTTGCTTCATGATCGTAAAGAAAGCCGCCATGATTATCGATACGTAATAATTGTAATATTGTGAGTCGATGATTACATTGCAAAAGTTATAAGACTGTCTCGCTGGAGCAGTCTTTGCAAGGCAAACAGGCAAAACTCAAGAGTATGAACGTCATCATCAACGATAAATCCTGTGTCTCATCCGTTGGCCAGACGCTTTTAAAGGCGGCCCGAATCAACCACAGCCATGTCGGCTATTTGTGCGGAGGGCACGGAGTTTGTCAGACCTGTTTCGTGATCGTGCTCGACGGCTCGGAGTCACTTTCTCCGGCTAACGAGGTCGAACGCGCCTTTCTTTCTCCTCACCAGCTTGAAATGGGTGGCCGCATGGCTTGCCGGGCCACCATCGTCCGTGAAGGGACGATCAGGATTCTTTCACGCCCTGAGCAGGTTCGAAGAATGCTCTTTACCGATCCGTTGCCACTGTTCGGCTATGGCGCGGAGATGGGGCGTAACTTTGCCCGTCAGCTTGTACCGGGAATTGGCAATCTCGTTGGGCGCATTGTGACTGGCGAGATCGTCAACGAGAATGAGCTTGATGATTTCAGGGAGTCGGTTAACAGCCTTATTGGTCTTGCAATTGAAACACTGCCGGAGTATTTGCCATTCAAAGAGCAGGTGATGAGCATCGTCGGCCAGTTACCGCCTGTGCAATTGCCCGCGCAACTCAAGCTCGAAATGCCTTTCGAGTTGCCATTTCAACTTCCGTTTATACAGCAGGATACACGAAAAGCCCTCAAAGAGCCGAAGCCAATCAAGTATATATCGAAAAATAGTTCGAATTGATCGGGTATATCAGAAATTATCATCCAACACTCGAAGGCAGATTCGTTAACGAGTCAATCTCTATTTTATGCTGAAAATAATGGTGCCTGAAATAATCGAGAAGATCAAGGAAGAGAAGTATGTCGAGGCGCTGGTCAATCTTGTCGGGCTGATGTATTATCTGCATGAAAATGTCCGGAGTTATTCCGGTGACGAAATATTTTCTGTGACATTGGCGCATGATGCTCTGTCGGACACCTTGATCGAGATAAACAGGATCAATCAAGCTTCCGATTCTTTTAATTATGTCGCGGAGTATTGCGCTCATCTTGCTGTATTGAGATTGCAGGAGGTTCTCGGTGACAAGGCCGCAGGCCGTGCAGCAAAGTCTTTATCACTTGGCCTTGAAACAATTATCAGTTTGAATAAAAAAAGAGGTGATCAGGATAAACGCTCGTCAAACGAGAGTTTCCTGCTGTAAAAATAGAATGCAATACTTCATATTGGCATGAGCCATTGTGTAACTCTTGAGAGTGATTCGTTGATCAGCAATCCTGTGAATCCCATAGCGTCAGAAAGCTCTGCCAGCATCAGCGGTGTTGGTTCGGTATCGGTGCACAGCATCACCGGACGCCACTGTGGAGCAAATTTGCTTTTGAATCGATAGAGACCTTCGAAATTATACGCATGGCGGCTCCACTGCGCAACGGAGAGCGTGAGCTTTTCCATGTGATTCAACTCATCCTGGTTGCCTTGCATGAGATGCATGAATGGCACTTCTCCCAGGCTCCACTCGCCTATCTTTTCATGGCATAGGATTTCAAATATGCCCGCAACCAGAGACTCCATGATGTCTCCCGGAGCCTGCCGATGGCGCAGCATCAATTCAGTATGAATCGCATTTCGTCCCCTTGCCGAAAGGGTCATTGCCCCGAGCCATATGCCTGAGTGCGAACGAAAAACAAAGAGTCTGCAATGAGATGAGGGCTTTTCCCGGAAAAGGTTTCGAAGTTGCGGTTTGTCTGCGTGAATTGTGTCGCTTCGAAATGCTTCAAGGCGTTGGCGGTTGACATCGTCAAACTTCAGTTCTTCGACAAATCCCTGCTTGCCGCCTCTCGTGAGCGATGCCCGTACCGTTTTTTTCTGAAAATGGTTACGGTTTCCGGGATCGAGCACGGCTTCAGCGCCGGTTCTCATAATATGGCAATGACGTGCGGAAAAAAATCGAGCCATTTCAGGCGTGCAGCCGCGAATGATATAACCGCCAGGAAATGTCCGGTTAATATCTTCGTAAAGTATCTGAA
>CAIUQW010000153.1 GCA_903901395.1 uncultured Chlorobiales bacterium
AATACCTTTTGCGGCCAGCTCAACCGGAATTATCATTATCGACCGACCTCAGTTATCCATGACTCACACCTACAAAAGAACTCTCGTTACCACCGCTCTTCCATACGCCAACGGGCCTGTGCACCTCGGCCACCTCGCCGGGGTCTATCTGCCCGCCGATATTTACGTGCGCTACAAACGCCTCTGCGGCCACAATGTAATTCACATCGGCGGCTCGGATGAGCATGGCGTGCCGATCACCATCACCGCCGACAAGGAGGGAATTTCACCGCAGGATGTGGTGGATCGCTACCACAAGATGAACGCCGATGCTTTCGCCAAGTGCGGTATTTCGTTCGATTACTACGGCCGCACCAGCTCGCCGGTGCATCACGAGACCGCGAAGGAGTTTTTTGCCGAGATCGAGAAGAAGGGGATTTTCGTCCGGAAAACCGAGAAGCAGTTCTTCGATCCGGTTGCCGGTCGCTTTCTCTCCGACCGTTATGTCACCGGCACCTGCCCGGTCTGCAAAACTCCTGGCGCGAACGGCGACCAGTGCGAGCAGTGCGGAACGCATCTCAGCCCGACCGAGCTGATCGATCCGAAGAGCAAGCTCTCCGACGCCACGCCTGAGCTGCGTGAAACGCTGCACTGGTACTTCCCGCTCGGGCGCTTCCAGAAGCAGCTCGAAAATTTCGTCGAAAGCCATAGCGGCGAGTGGCGTACTAACGTCCTGAACTACTCGCGCACCTGGCTCAACCAGGGCCTTGCTGACCGCGCCATCACTCGCGACCTCGCCTGGGGCATCTCGCTGCCGCTCGACTCCGACGAGGCGAAGGGCAAGGTGCTCTATGTCTGGTTCGACGCCGTGCTCGGCTACATCTCCTTCACGAAAGAGTGGGCGGAGCAGCAGGGCGACGCTGGACTCTGGCGGCGCTACTGGCAGGATCCCGACACGCGCATCATCAACTTCATCGGCAAGGACAACGTCGTGTTCCACACGCTGATGTTTCCGGCGATTCTGATGGCGTGGAACGAGGAGCGCGTCGAATGGCGCTACGAGCTGGCCGATAACGTGCCCGCGTCGGAGTTCATGAACTTCGAGGGGCGCAAGTTCTCCAAGTCGCGCAACTACGCCGTCTATCTCGGCGAATTCCTCGAACGCTTCCCGGCGGACACGTTGCGCTACAGCATCGCCATGAACTATCCGGAGAACAAGGATAGCGATTTCAGCTGGAGCGACTTCCAGAACCGCACCAACGGCGAGCTGGCCGACACGCTCGGCAACTTCATCAAGCGCTCGATTGATTTCACCAACGCCCGTTTCGGCGGCGAGGTGCCCGCGGAGATCGACCTCCAAGCGTGGGACGGCCTCGGCATCGACTGGCTGGCGAGCTTCGGCAAGCTCGAAGCGGCCTACGACGGCTTCCACTTCCGCGAGGCCGCGAGCCAGGCAATGGAGATCGCCCGCTTTGCCAACCGCTACCTCACCGAGAGCGAGCCCTGGAAGGTGATCAAGGCCGATCCCGAAGCGGCGGGCCGCACCATGGCCGTGTCGCTGAACCTGTGCCACACACTTGCGCTGCTCTTCTGGCCGATTGTGCCCGAAACCGCGAACCGCATCTGGAAGATGCTCGGCTTTGAGGGGCGGATTGACGACCTCGTCGAACAAGGCAACCCAGTCTGGCGCAAGGCGCTGGAGCCGGGGCTGAAGAAAGGCCACAAACTGCTCGGATCGTCCGAAATTCTTTTCACGAAGATCGAGGAGAAGGATATCGAGCCGGAGATGAAGAAGATTGAGGCGCTGCTCGCCGAGGCGGAACGCCGCGAAGCCGCCGAAAAGCCCGCACCGATGACCTTCAAACCGGAGATCACCTTCGACGACTTCCAGAAGGTCGATCTGCGCGTGGCGAAAGTGATCGCCTGCGAGCCGGTCAAGAAGGCCAACAAGCTGCTCAAGCTGCAATTGCAGGTCGGCTCGGAAGAGCGCCAGGTGCTCTCCGGCATAGCGCAGCACTTCACGCCCGAGGAGATGGTTGGCAAGAACGTCGTGCTGGTCGCCAATCTCGCCGACCGCACCATGCGCGGCGAGCTGTCGCAGGGCATGATTCTCGCCGTCGAGGGGGCAGATGGCCGCCTGTTCCTGCTCGAACCGCAGGGCGAAGGAATAAATGGAAATGCGGTGAGTTAATCGTTTGTTATTTACGATGAAAGTTGTACATTGAGGCACTTTACATCGTGGGGTGGAGCAATTGGTAGCTCGTCGGGCTCATAACCCGAAGGTTGCAGGTTCAAGTCCTGTCCCCACCACCAGCAAAAGACCGCGCCATGTTGCGCGGTCTTTTTTTTGCCCGAAGCGTCGCTTTTGCTGATGGGCGGGGTATATTAAAAGAAAGATCGGTCAGATCAGTCTGATCTGACCGATCTGTTAAAAAGCAAACTACTGCAAAAATTCGTACTAAATTCTTCATGAAGCGCTTTTCTCTGCTGGTCATTTTCACAATTTTTTCTCTTTTTCTCGTTTTTCCGACGGCGCAGTCGGGTGAGTTTCGTTACGGCCTCGATGTGCTCGATGAAAGCGCGTGTTCACAGCTCAAGGGGGAAAAAATTGCGCTCATCACCAACGCGGCGGCGGTGTCGCGTTCCGGGGAGCCGGGGTATCTGGTGTTTTTGCGGAACGGGGTCGATCTCAAATTCCTGATGGCTCCCGAGCACGGTTTCTCGCTCGATCATGAGGCGGGGCAGACGGTTGGGAACGGTGGTGTCGGCGATACCCTCAAAATCTACTCGCTTTACGGCGAATCCAAGAAGCCGGATGTGCAGCTCCTCAAAACTATCGACGTGCTCGTCTTCGATCTTCAGGACGCAGGCGTGCGCTGTTACACCTACATCTCCACCATGAAGCTCGTGATGGAGGCGTGCAACGAAGCGGGCGTCACCTTCATGGTGCTTGACCGGCCCAATCCCGTCGCGCCGCTTCCGGTGAGCGGCTTTGTGCTGGAGCCGCGTTTCGAGTCATTCGTCGGCGCGACGGAACTGCCCTTCATGCATGGTATGACGGTGGGGGAGATCGCTGAATGGCTGAAGCCGCGCTACTTTCCCGGCCTTTCGTTGCAGGTGGTTCGGATGAAGGGATACCGTCGCGACCGGTTTGCCGATGAACTTCCGGGCTTTCAATTTCGTCCGCCGTCGCCGAACCTTCGCGATTTGAACACGCTGCTGCTCTATCCTTCCACGGTGATGCTTGAGGGAACCGACGTCAGCGAAGGGCGGGGCACCGATGCGCCGTTCAGCCTTTTAGGCGCGCCATTTATCGACAGCGCGGCGCTTGTCGAGGAGCTGGAGCAGTATCGCTTGCCGGGGGTTGAATTCCACCCAGCGACCTTCACTCCTTCGAGAAGCAAATTCTCCGGCGTCGAGTGCCACGGCATCCGTCTGCAAGTGACCGACCGGAGGCGATTCGATCCCTTCATGACCTCGACGGCAATCCTGCTTTCGTTGCAGAAACTCTGGCCGGAACCGACCGGCCTGGACCATCATGCCGCCTTTTTCGACCAGCTTGCCGGTACCGACCGCTATCGCCTCATGATTCAGCAGCAGCGCCCGATCGGGGAAATTCTCGATGCCGCTCGCGGTCAGTTGCGGGCATTCGATGCAGCTTCTCCTGACCGTTTCCTCTATCCCTGAAGCGCTGCCTGACTGGCTGGTGCGGAATGCAGCACGCGCCCTTGATGCCGGATGGGGTGAGCAGTATCTGCCAGAGCTGGATCGTGCGCGCCCTGAAGGCGCCCGCGCAGCTCAGCAGGTAGTAGCGCCACATGCGGTAAAATGTATCGTCGTATTGTTGTTTGAGTTGTTGCCAGTTGCGCGTCACGTTACGCTCCCATGCCTTGAGCGTTAAGGCGTAATCGTAGCTGAGCGAGTGCCAGTCTTCGAACACGAACCGTCCTTCGAACCCTCTGGCGATCTGGCTGAGCGACGGAAGCATCGAGTTCGGAAAGATATACTTCTCGATCCACGGGTCGGTGCTTGTTACCGGAGCGTTGCTGCCGATGCTCTGCACGAGCATCCGCCCGTCCGGCTTGAGGCAACGGCGGGCAGTATCGAAATAGGTGCGGAAATTTTTGTAGCCGACATGCTCCAGCATGCCAATGGAAACGATTCTGTCGAACTCGCCATCGAGCTGACGGTAGTCAATGAGCCGGATATCGACGTCGAAATCCCTGCAGAACTCTCTGGCGTAATTTGCCTGCTCTTTCGATACGGTGATGCCGATCACCTTCGCTCCGTAGTGTTCAGCGGCGAACCTGGCCGCGCCGCCCCAGCCGCAACCAATGTCGAGCAGTTTCATGCCCGGTTCGAGAGCGAGCTTGTCGAACACGAGACGGAGTTTGTTCTCCTGCGCCTCCTGTAATGTGTCGCTCTCGTGCCAGCAGGCGCAGCTGTACATCATCAAGGGATCGAGCATCGCCCGGAAAAGATCGTTGCCCGCATCGTAATGGCGCTTGCCGACGGTGAAGGCGCGAGCAGGCTTTTGCAGGTTGATCAACGCGCCATGAAGATACTCCAGAACGGCGGTTGCCGTGACGAGCCGCTGGTCGAGGCCCGCCGAGAGAATCCGGCAAAACAGCTCTTCGAGATCGTCGCAATCCCACCAACCCGCCATGTAGGACTCTCCGAATCCGAGGTTTCCCTGACGAACTGTTTGTTGAACCGTACGGTGATCATGCACCCTGACATCCCACGGATGGTTGCCGTCAATGGTGATATTTGCAGAGTCGAACAGTTTATCGAGTCTCTGCCGGAAAAGTTGATCGAGCATGGCGTAGCACTCCGGTTTCCGGGAAAACGTTGATTTTCACAAAACGAGTAAACCGATACTTACTACTTTAAAAAATAATGCAATGATTGAGAAATATCAAATCTTGCCGGACAAGACGATACAGGGGTAAGCGAAGAAATGAATTTGTTCGTTAACTAATCATTTTACAACAGGTTCTCGATGTATCAAGGATTCTTTTTAGGACGGCCTCTCTTTCTTGGAGCAGGAGTTTCAGGAGGATTTTTTTTCTGCCGCGGTTTTTCTTTTTCTTCGTTTTTTTCGATTTCCTCAATTTCCTCCAGATCATCGCTCTCGTCCGTTTCGTCATCGAGGTCGTCGCTGAATGACTCGTTGTCGAAGACCTCTTCCGGAATTTCAAGCTCCTCGCCAATTTCGTCAGCGCTCTCATCCTGAACCTGCGGCTGGCGTGACCGGCTTCCGCGCTTTCCCTTCAGCGCCGGTTCGATGAGCGTCATGACCTCGTTGATCGAAGAGAAGATGTAGAGCTGCTTGTCGAGGTTGGTCAGCTTGAGGAGATCCTTGATTTGCTGGCAGAGCGAGACGAAAATGGCCAGTCCGTCGGAGCTGTTGGCCAGTTGGTGGGCCAGCAGCATCGAGCCGATGCCAGACGAATCGATTGCCTTGACCTGCGAAAAATCGATGATGACGTTTTTGCTCGTCTCGTTGCTGACCATGCCGTCAATGGTCAGTCTGAAACAGTTGGCGTGACGGACATCGAAGACCGATTCTTCAAGCTTGAGAATGGTCAATTCCTTACGGGTCGATACGGAGTGTTTCATACATAACTCCAGCAGGAAAACGGTAACTTATTTGATAAAAGGCACTTGGCAAGCCTTTTCGCTCCGCATTCACTGAAGGATGGTTACAGGAATCAATGCGGAACGACTCCTTTTCACTATTATCGTACAAATTTCTGTTCATTCAAATCGATTTTTTCGAATGACGTAAAATATTATAGACTTTCCGCTCAGTCGAATGCGATATGCCAGTATTTTCAAGTATTTTTTAGTGTATTGAGAGGTGCCGCTGAAGGAAGGTGTTTCGAAAAAGCAGTAATAATGATCGAGAGATTTCAGTTTTCGTGATGCGGGGAATAATACGGACATTAACCGTTAGCCCCGGCGATGAGTTTTTTGAGGATAAAACGTATATATCAATTGTAGCCGTCAGTGAATCGGACGCATGGCGGGTTCAGCAGGCTTGACGGGTCTTCTGTTTTTGAATGGCGGTATTTTCAGTTCGCCTGATACGGAGCACTCATTGCGTCTGGTGAGCGCGTAACCCGCCCGTCGGTTCAGCGATTCCTGTGACGGCATCGCTGGTCATGCATTTTTCCTGCATCCGGTTGGTCACTTTTTTCTGCCACGGATCATTATCGCTTTTACGATGATTTCTTGCTCGCGAGTACTTCGTTGATGGCCTTGATCATGGTGTCGAACCGGATCGGCTTTTTCAGCAGCCTGACGATGTTGTGCTTATTCGTTTGTTTTAAGTCCATCTCGTTCGCATAACCGGTCATCAGAATCACCGGTAAATCAGGTCTGGATGCGAAAATTTCTGAAGCAAGCCTGATTCCGGTCATTTCAGGCATGGTCAGATCGGTGATCATCAGATCGAATGTTTCTGGTGCTTGCCTGAACAGTTCGAGCGCTTTACCGGGGGCGTTCGCTATCTCGATTCTGTGGCCGAACTGGGTGAGCATCAGACTCATGACATTCAATATCTGCTCTTCGTCATCAACCAGGAGGATTCTTGCCATTCTGTTCACAGCCAGGGTTTGCTGCTCTTTTCCAGCCTCTCTTTTATCGCTGATCGGCAGATAGATATTGAACGTCGTGCCTTTGCCTGGCTCGCTTTCCACATCGATTACCCCTTTGTAGCTGCTGATGATGCCGTGAACGACCGATAGACCGAGGCCGGTGCCCTTGTTGACCGACTTTGTCGTAAAGAATGGTTCGAAGATGCGGTCGAGCGTTTTGCTTTCCATGCCAATACCTGTATCGGAAATAGTAAGCTGCACATAAGGCTCTTTACGCAGTTCCGGAAACTTTCTGATGAGCGTGTCGCCGGGAGTTGTTTCGTCGATATCAATGCTCAGCGTGCCTCCGCTCTCTTCCATTGCATGGAATGCGTTGGTGCAGAGATTGAGGATGATCTGATAGATTTTCGACGGATCGGCAAAGATATTCCGGCAATTCTGGTTGATATGTTTTTCAATGCTGATGGTCGAAGGAATCGATGCCCGCAGGAGCGTCAATGCCTCATCGATGATAGACTGGACGGAAATGCTCGAAGATTCGGTTTCCCGCGATTTGCTGAAGGTGAGTATCTGATAGACCAGATTTTTAGCGCGTTCAGCAGCCTTTGAGATTTCATGCAGGTAGGTATATAATCTGTTGTTTTCCGGCAGATCGATCATGCCCATTTCAGCGTAGCCGAGGATTGGCGTGAGCATGTTGTTGAAATCGTGAGCGATGCCTCCGGCGAGATTGCCGAGCGTTTCGAGCCGTTCGGATCTCCGTATGCGCGATTCGAGCTTTTCGTTTTCTGTTTCCATCCGCTTTCGTTCAGTAATATCGACCAGAATGCCAACATATTTGATGGCATTGCCATCGGAATCCATGACCGGATTTCCTTTGCTCATGATCCAGCGGATAGCGCCATCGTTATCCTGAATTCTCCAGCTTGCGTTGAATTCGGCACCGGTTTGTCTGGCCTGTTCAATGGCCTGCTCTACAGGCGGACGATCCTCTGGTATGACGGTTTTCAAAAAGTTGCTTGTCGATGCCGTGCAACTGAATGGTTCGATACCAAAAAGCTGCCAGATTTCATCCGACCATTTGCTGTTGTCGGACTCCACGGAGGACTCCCATGTGCCTGCATTGGTTGCATTCAGAATGAAATGCATCCGTTCATTGCTTTCAACGAGCGCCTGCTGGAACTTCTTTTGATTGGTGATGTCATGCAAAATCAGGTACGCCAGTGGCCTGCCCTTCACATGAATTTTTTTGCCATATGTTTCAATATCGCAAATGGTTCCGTCAGCTTTCCGATGCGTGATGGTAAAGGTTCTTTTGTCGGCGGTTTTCCACCCTTCGAGACGTTTACGGGCGACTTCGGATTTATCGATATTCAACTCTAGGACGGTTTTTTGGAGCAACTGCTCTTTGCTCCATCCGTAATATTCAGACGCGGCGTTGTTCGCGTCCACGATACGCCCGGTTTCAGGGTCGATGATCATCATGACGGCGGAGTGCTGTTCGAAGAAATTCCTGAACCGCTCTTCGCTTTCCCGGAGCGCGTTTTCAGCCTCTTTCTGGTGCGTTATATCCCTGCCGGTACCGACTGATCCGATGATGTCGCCATTCTGGTCGCGAATGGGCGCGTAGTTGTAACTGCCAATCCATGTTTCGCCGGTATCTTTGCGTTTCAGCCAATATTCGACGCCAATTCCGTGCTCTCCACGCAAGGCTCTTGACACCGGCCACTCTGCGACTGGCACCAGAGTTCCGTCGGCCATGAATAAATCAAGAATATTCGGATAATCGTCAAGCTTTTTCAGACACTCATTCTTGCTTCTGAAGCGGTGGACTGTTGCAAATGCAGTGTTGAATTCGATAAATCGCCCGTCGGGATCGGAAATGAAAAGCGCATCGCTCATGCTTTCCAGCGCGGCATCGAGAAGCAGTTTGTTTTTGAGCAATTCTCTCTGCGCGTTGTTTCGTTCCGTCACATCATTGATGATGCAAAAATAAACGCTTTTTCCCGACAGATTGCTGTGATTGCAAAATATTTC
>CAIUQW010000154.1 GCA_903901395.1 uncultured Chlorobiales bacterium
GATCAGCTCGCCCCAGTCGCCCTGCTTCTTGCTCTCGCCCTTGATGGCCCGCGCGAGGTTGTTGGCCTCGTCGCTCACCTGATGGTTCAGCTCCTGAAGCTGCCGCACCTGTTCGAGCAGCCGCGCCGACAGCTCCGTGTCGCTGCGATGCACCTCATCGACGCGCTGCCGGAACGAGTCGAGCTGCAAGCGGAATGGCTCCAAGAGGCTGTCGAGCCGCTGCCGGTGCTGCTCCGAAAGCGCCGTCCCACGCTCCTCGACGATCCGGTTGGCGAGATTCTCCAGCGTCGCCTGCAACCGCGCCTCATCCGACCGCCGCGCCTCGGATACGGACGCCCCCCGCTGCCGCTCATGCTCCACCTCCGCCACCAACCGCGCATTCTCCACCGAAAGCGCATTCGACTCCCGCTGACTGCGCAAAAGCAGAAATCCAAGCGCCGCGATGAGGATGACGAGAAGGAGGATGACGAGGATTGAGGTCATGGGTGGAATGGGGTTAATTATTCACTCTTTTCTGAAGATAGCCATTGGCGCAAAAATTACGGCAAGGTCGCGGGGTATTTCGTGGGACCAGTGGGACTTTTGGGACAATTGGGACGGAGGATGGGACGACGATCAGTGTAAAGAACTGACTTCAGCATAAAGACGAAAGCGACAACGCGAAACCTACGGTCAAGCGCTACCCATCAGGCCGACGATTGCTTGATGGCAACGACCTTCACGTCAAAAGCGCCTGAACCGGCAAATAATCAGCTGACTTTACTTCTTAGCACCCATTTCAAACTCAAGCTTTCGCAGGTTGTTCTGCGCTCCTTCATCGCCTTGAGCGGCAGCCAGCCTGAACCATTTTCCGGCTTCCTGATAACTTTGAGGTACACCCTGACCACTGGCGTAAAGCACACCGAGAATGTTCTGAGCGGACGCAAATCCTTTTTCCGCCGATAGTTTGAACCATTTAGCGGATTCGACAAAATCTTTCGGCACTCCCGACCCGCTGTTGTATAACATCCCAAGGAGGTATTGCGCCTCAACATCCCCCTGCTTTGCGGCCAGAGTGTACCACCGTGCTGCTTCGGCATAATCCTGTGGCACGCCATTACCATTGAAGTACAATCCACCGATATTGAACTGAGCATTTGAATATCCCTGTAAAGCAGCCAGCCTGAACCATTTTCCGGCTTCCTGATAACTTTGAGGTACACCCTGCCCGTTTTTATACATCATGCCAAGGTTGTTCTGCGCCTCCGCCATACCTTGTTCAGCAGCCAGTCGGTACCACCGAACGGCTTCAGCAGCGTCTTTAGGCATCCCACCAAGACCGTTTTCGCTCAACATTCCCAGACTGAACTGCGCACTCACAAAGCCTTGCGCTGCAGAAAGTTTGAACCACTTTACAGCTTCCGTCAAGTTTTGCGGCACTCCCTGACCATAGAAATACATCGATCCAAGACTTTGCTGCGCCTCGGCATTGCCCTGTTCAGCCGCCTTTCGATACCACGTCAAAGCCTCAGCGTAGTTCTGCTTAACTCCCTGACCATTGCTGTACATTGACCCGGCATTGTTCTGCGCAAAAGCATCTCCCTTAGCCGCCGATTTAAGAAACCACTGCAAGGCCTGCGCATTGTCTGCTTTCACCCCTTCGCCATGGAGATACATGAGTCCGATATTGTTCATAGCAGGCAGTGACCCATGTTCTGCCGCGTCACGAAACCACTTCATCGCTTTGGCGTAGTTCTGGGGCACCTCTATTCCGTCATAGTAGATCACTCCGAGGTTGTTCATCGCATTGACTGACCCCTGTCCAGCAGCTTTCATGTACCATGTGAGCGCCTCATCGATGTTCTTCTCAACCCCTTTGCCTTGCTGGTACATTCCGGCGATGTTGAATTGAGCATCAGCATTACCGGCTCCCGCCAACTTTTGATACCACTGTAACGCTTCTGCGTAATTCTGATCGACACCATCGCCAAAGTAATACATCTCCGCGATGCTCATCATCGAGTCAACAACCTCCTGCTCTGCCGCTTTGCGAAACCATTGCAACGCCTCGGCGTCGTTCCGCGCCACGCCCTGGCCTTTTTGATACATCAGGGCGAGATTGTGTTGCGCTCTCGCATCACCCTGCGCTGCGGACAACTTGTACAACCTGATGGCCTCAGCATAGTTCTGTGGCAGCACCTCGCCGGTATGGTTGAGCACCCCAAGTTGAAACTGTGCCGTGGCATCACCCTGTTCAGCGCTTTTTCGCATCTGGGACAGTTGTTGGCGTGACGGGGCTTCACCATGACCTGAAGCTGGAGCCAACAGGAGCGAGGCTAGGCAAAGTGCTATAAGCTGTTTTTTCATCATGGAGAGTGTTGTTTTGGTTATCGATGCCTGCATGCAGAGATTCCACGAGCACCGCGCCAATCTCGATAGCCCTGTCGCCATACTGCAGCGAGAGACCTGTCGTCTCGAAATCCAGCACAACCACCGTATCCGCAAATTTCCACTGCATCAGGCACTTCTGTTTATTTTATTAACATTGTCAACTGTCAATTATCAACTATCAACTCGTATTTCAATGATCTCCTCCCAGCTTGTTGTGTAGTGCGGGAAGAGCTTTTCCTGGCGCTGTTTCCAGCCGGTGCGATGGTCGGCGATGCGCAGCGTGCCCTGGCCGTAGCGCGATTTGACGGCGTCGAGCGCCTGCATGAGCCTCGCGGAGGTCTCTTGCACTTGCAGCGGCTCTGGCTCGAAGAGCGAGGTCTGGCGCTGTTCGGCTTCGGAGACGGGAACGAGGCCACCGAGAATAACTCCGGCTTTTTTGTAGGGCAGGCCGGGCTTGAAAATGTCGCCAAGCACGGCCTCCACGGCGCGGACGATGGCGAGCGTGTCCTGCGCGGCGCGGTGCATCTCCAGGACAAAATTCTTGCCAGCGTGAAAATCCCAAGCCTGAATAATAACCGTATAACCGGCCTCCTTCAGTTGAAAGGCGATCCATTCAGCCCACTGCCGGTCAGCGCCGGTATAGCTGATGAAGAAATCCTTTCTTGCTTTATTCGCAGAATCGGTCATGGAGAGATGGTTGTGGGGTTGCTCATACAGATTCACTCTTTTGGAAAATATACGGAACAACAACAGAATTCGCAGCTCAACTCTTTTTGAGCAAAGTCATTAACGCAATAATGCTGCATTGCCAACGCCGGCTTAACAAGGCGCAAAAACATTCGCGTGCATATACAAAGTAAACAAAATCAAAAATTCTGACGAATAGATATTGTAATTAATATATTCAATAAATATATTTGATCAGTCAGCATCAGCATAATGTTCTTTGGGGAAAAAGATAGAACTCACACAAACAAGTTAGTGCTGACATATATTCGCCAACAGTTCTACAACGCAATGACCGTTATGATTTCAATCACCTGTAACCGAGGTTGAGATAATGAAATACAGAATACTGACATTGCTGAATGTTCTCTCCCTCAGCATACTGTTCCTGCCGGAGACGTCTCCGGCCACCGAGCTTATTACCTTCTATTTTTCCGGCACCAGCAAAACTGCCTCGCAAGCGCTTGGCGCTTTGCCGTCCGGCGCCTATACTGTGAATCAGCAATACCAGATGAATGGCAGCGCTGTCGATACATCTTTTACTGATCTTAATACGGGCAGTTCAGCAACAGCGTCATTGAGAACTGACGGCCCGAAATATAACGGCTACGCCGACGCGCCTGCCTTGCTTCATGATTATGGATCCTCATCGAAAACTGTCGTTGACTCCAGCAAAATCACCTTCACCGGCCTCGAGAAGAACACCACCTATACGCTCTACGTCTATAGCCAGGGTTTCAATGATGCTACTCACAACTTCATCACCAATGTCGATGTTAAAACAACTGGCTCTTTTGCGCGACTGGGAACGCTCACAACCACTGACCTCAATAGTTATGTTATCAACCAGAACTACCTTGTGGACACCGTCAGTACCGGAAGCGATGGGAAACTGGTAATCTCGTTTTATACCAATACTGGCAGTGGCTTCAATCGCGGCGCGATCAATGCCGTCCAGCTTGTATATGGCGGCGTCGCCGTTGTACCGGAACCTGCAAGCGTAGCGCTTTTGGGTGTTGGTGGCGTGCTTCTCGCTTATCGTTCGAAGAGAGAATTGCAGGAGTCAGTCTGATCGGACTGATCTGTCATTATTTCCACTCAGCTCGGGTATAGCGCGGTGCTTCATTGCTACTTGTCGCAGAGAGCAGCGAGATAGCGGTGAGTATAGAGCTTTTCCACCCGCGACAGTTCGCTCATCTGGTCAAAAAACAGTTCGGCGATGCCATATTGCTGGCGAATTCGCTCGATCATCGAGAGCCAAAGCTGCGTCGTCATTTCGGCATCGGCGAGTGCGCGATGAAACTGGCCGGTCTGCTGAAGCTTGGCATGAGTGACCAGCGTCTGGAGCTTGTGGTTCGGCGCGTCCTGATAGAGCCGTCTCGACACGAGCAGCGAGCAGCAGCTTTCACCGTCGTAGCTCCGGTTGGCGCGTTTCAGCTCGGAATCGAGAAAACGCCGGTCGAAGGAAGCGTTGTGCGCGACGATGTTGCGCCCGGCAATGAACTCCGCAAATTCAGCCATCACCACTTCGCAGCGCGGCTGCCCTTTAAGCATCTCGTTGGTGATGCCGGTGTAGCGCTCGATGAACGGGCTGATCCTGAAGCCGGGATTCATCAGCCGCTGAAAGCGCTCGACAATCGAACCGCGCTCCACGAGCACCGCGCCAATCTCGATGGCCCGGTCGCCATACTCCGGCGAGAGGCCGGTGGTTTCAAAATCCAGCACCACCACCGTATCCGCTGACGTTCTTTGCATCAGGCACTTCTTTTTATTATTACTCCGGCCACAATAAATCGCAATCGCCGTCGTTGTAAGAAATTAGGCTAAAGCCTTTATTCGTTTTGTCTTATCTGCATACCCCGGACTGAAGTCCGGGGCAATTTGTTGAGAATTTTAATGGCCGAATTAATAACATTGTCAACTATCAACTCGTATTTCAATTATCTCCTCCCAACTCGTCGTGTAGTGCGGGGAGAGCTTTTCCTGGCGCTGTTTCCAGCCGGTGCGGTGGTCGGCGGCGATGCGTAGCGTGCCCTGGCCGTAGCGAGAGTTGACGGCGTCAAGCGCCTGCATGAGTTTGGCGGAGGTCTCCTGCACTTGCAGTGGCTCTGGCTCGAAGAGCGAGGTCTGGCGCGGTTCGGCTTCGGTGACGGAAACGAGGCCGCCGAGGATGACTCCGGCTTTCTTGTAGGGCAGGCCGGGCTTGAAAATATCGCCAAGCACGGCCTCTGCGGCGCGGACGATGGCAAGCGTGTCCTGCGTGGCCACCGGAAGCGAGGCGGTGCGGGTGCCGTAGTAGCGGCGCTCCTGCTCCTCGAACGGGCTGGTGCAGATGAAGACCGTGACGAGCGACGCCAGCTCCTCTTCGCCGCGCAGCTTCAGCGCGCACTTCGTGGCGAAGTGCGCCACGGCCTGGCCGAGCGCGGCTTCATCCGTGACGGCGCTGCCGAACGAACGCGAGGTGCAGATGCTCTGCTTCGGCGGACGCACCAGTTCGAGCGGCAGGCACGAGTTGCCGTTCAGCTCCGCCTGCACCCGCGCGCCGGTGATGTGAAGGTGGCGGCGCACCCACTCGGGCGGCGCGTCGGCGAGGTCAAGCGCCGTCCGCACGCCGTTGCGGTTCAGAAACTCGGTGTGCCGCCGCCCGATCCCCCACACATCGCCCACCTCCATCGACGCCATCGCCCTGCGGGCCGCCGCCTGGTCGGGCAGAGTGCAGACTCCTGCAAATTCGGGATTCTTCTTCGCCATGCGGTTGGCCAGCTTGGCGAGTGTCTTGGTCGGCGCAAGGCCGATGCTTACCGGAATGCCGGTATCGCGCCGCACCGTCCGACGAATCATGCGCACATACTCATCGAGACCGATCCGCTCGAAGCCGCTCATGTCGAGAAACGCCTCGTCGATCGAATAGACCTCCATCGACGGCGCGAGCGCGGCAAGCGTGTTCATCACGCGCGACGACATGTCGCCATACAGCGCGAAGTTGGCAGAGTAGAGCGCCACGCGATGCTCTTCGAGCGTCTTGCGGAACCTGAAGGCCGGGCCGCCCATCGGCAACCCGAGCGCCTTGGCCTCGTTGGAACGCGAAATGAAGCACCCATCATTGTTCGACAGCACCACCACCGGCCTCCCATTCAGCGCCGGATTGAACACCCGCTCGCACGAGACATAGAAGTTGTTGCAATCGACCAGGGCGAACATGGGCAGAGCTTTTTCTAAAGGACAAAAGGGACTTCAGGGACAACAAGGACGAAAAGGACGACGAATTCCGCTGTCCCGTCCTGAAATAGTTGACAGATTTTAGGCTGCATGGACTTCACTTGGCGTTCGATAGTTCAAGGCCGTATGAAGTCTTTTGTTGTTATACAATTCAATCGAACTCTTGACCAGC
>CAIUQW010000155.1 GCA_903901395.1 uncultured Chlorobiales bacterium
GCTGGTCAAGAGTTCGATTGAATTGTATAACAACAAAAGACTTCATACGGCCTTGAACTATCGAACGCCAAGTGAAGTCCATGCAGCCTAAAATCTGTCAACTATTTCAGGACGGGACACGTGGTGGCCGGGGCTGAGATATTGAGCGAGCGAACGGGGAAAGAGGGGAAAAAACTTGCGCGACTGCATAAAAAAAGGCACTTCACTGACTGCCGTGGCGCCAACGGGAGGGTTGTCTGGCGCTTCAGGCGGTCAGGAAATGCCCTGCGGATTTGATAATCGTTACCGGCTCGTGGCGTTAACCCCAGATATCATTGCAGATATTGGTGTACCACCCTTCAGCGAACAGCGCCTCCTGTTCAAGCTGGTCGTCGCTGGCGTCGGCTGGCGTCAGACCGCCCGCTCCCGGAATATCGACAATGCCTGTCGCCGAAAGCTGATACACGCCAGCCACGGAGACGCCGTATTTCGGGCCGATCAGGCTGTAGCAGGTGTTGACCAGTGACGGTGGCGCCGGTTCCTGGCCGCGCAGCAGATTGACGATGGCCGCCGCGGCAACCTTGCCCTGGCTGCTGGCCGCGAAGCCGGATTTCGGCATAGCTCCGGCAACGCAGGCGTCTCCGACGATGTGAATGCCTTTGTGCAGGGTCGATTCGAACGATGACGGATTGACCGGGCACCACCCTTTTTCGTTCGTCAGCCCCGCATCGAAAGCGATCTTGCCAGCTTTCTGCGCCGGGATGATGTTGATAACGTCGCCCTTCACCGCGCCGAGATCGGTTTCGAGAGTCATCTTGTCGGCGTCGAGCTTCAGCACCTTGCCGCCGCCGGTCGAGCTGCGCCATTCGATCATGCCCGGATAGAGCCGCTCCCACCCTTTGGTGAAGAGGCCCTGCTTTGAGAACTTCTCCTTGGCGTCGAGGATGACGATCTTCGATTTCGGTTTGTTCTTCTTGAGGTAATTCGCGACGAGGCTTGCCCGCTCATATGGGCCGGGAGGGCAGCGGAACGGATTGTCGGGCGGGCAGATAACGACCGTGCCGCCGTTTTTCATCGCATGAAGCTGCCGCTGCAACAGAACCGTCTGCGGCCCGGCCTGCCAGGCGTGAGGAATTTTCGAGTCGGCGATCTTCTGGCTGTATCCCGGAATGGCGTCAAATTTGAAGTCGATGCCGGGCGAAACGACGAGGCGGTCATAGCCGATAGTTTTGCCTCCAGCGAGCTTGACCGTGCCCTTCGCGGCATCCACGCCAACGACCCGGTCGGCAATCACATTCACGCCATGCCGGGTACGGAGCGCCGTGTAGGTTTGAGTGATGTCCTTCATGGTGCGCAATCCGCCAAGCACCCAGTTGCTGAAGGGGCAGGTGACGTAAGCGGCCTTCGGCTCGATCAGCGTCACGGAAATTGACGGATCGAGCTTTCTGAGATATTTGGCCGTGGCCGCGCCGCCAAATCCGCCGCCGACAACCACCACATGTTTTTTCGTTCCACCGGCTGCCAGCGAAGTGCCGGTCATGCCGAAAAGACCGAACGCCGAACCGGCCACGCCGGAGACAAGCAGTTTATTGAAATCGCGTCTTGAAATACTCATGCTTCTCGCCCTCCGGTTAGTTTTTCTTTTTTGACAGATTACCGAAATACTCGGCGATCAGGTGAATCTCCTCGGCGGTATACCCTTTGGCATGTCTGCCCATCACCGTGGAGGTGCGAGCGCCGGATTTGAAATCGAGCAATGCCGATTCGATGTAACCGGTGGTTTTTCCGTAAATCGATGGAATGATGCTCGCGCTTTTGCCATCGGTTCCGTGACAACCGGAGCAGGAGAGCGCCAGAATCTGGCCTCGTTCGCGGAGCTTCACCGGATCGGTGATCGGAGCTGGTGCTGGGGACGCAACGGCGGGCGCGGCCGTCGCCGCTGGAGTGCTGGCAGGCGCAGGCGCATCGGCGGCAATCACAGTACTACTGGCCTGAAACAACGGAACTACGGCGAACACCAGGCCCAGCATTACGTTCTTTTTTGGAAGCATAACGGGTTCTCCTTATTTAATCATTGCAAGAACTTGATCGAAGTGAAATGAAAAAGGCGACCAACGGACGTTTTTTACGATCATCGACAAAAAAGCCAACAGCCTGTATAGACAGAACGTTCTTTTGATAACAGGCGGAATCCGGACAGAAAAGATTTGAATTCGACAGGGCGCGAAACGATTGTTAATTTAAAAAGAAGAACGTTGCGGCGCAAGCGTAATAACTATACAACCATTAAATTGCATACTCATAAATACATGGTACTGAGCGAGGGGGCAGTTCAACAACCCTCCACACTCTCTTTCTTCGCCGGTTTTTATATGTGCGGGGCTTTGGCTACCTTCTGAATCATTTTCATTCACCTTTCAACCTGCCGTCTTATGAGCGAAGAGCGCCTTGTTTCGGGCAATGTCATCGATTATCCGGTTCCGGTTTACAGTTATCGCCGACGTGTCACC
>CAIUQW010000156.1 GCA_903901395.1 uncultured Chlorobiales bacterium
CCCGAATAGGTTTGGAACACCCTGTCGCAGGGGATCGACGGGTACAAATCGGTAAAATGTTTTCCCGCCTGGGTATGCGCGTACAGTTCGTCGATGACGACGTTCGGATGCTTCATGAGCAGCTTCACCAGCTCGGCTCCTGAATATCCTGAAGCGCCGATGACCGAAACCGTCACCTTGTCATGCTGCATCGAGGTAAGATTCATCAGTGTTTTGAGGCAAATTCACCGAAGTGAATAAATATTCAAGTTGGCGGATATTAGTGAATTCACGCATTATTTCAATACAGAAAGATGTCGTTGACGCAATCTTTACAAATTCGTTCGATTGCCGCTATTTCTCTTTTTTTTCTATCTTTGAGTCAACATTGAAGAAAATACCATGAATCACCGGTTCCGTGACGTTGTGATTGCACTTATCCTGGCCGCAGGCATCATTGCGCCCGTATGGCTTTGGATGCGTGCACCCTCGTCCGAAAACCAGCTTGGGTCGGCCATTTCCGGCCCGACGCCCATCAGCGGAACCCTCGCCGTGGCGGTTGACCGCTCGCTCCAGCCGGTCGCCAAAATCCAGGCAAACGCTTTCGTAGAGCAGTATCCGCAAGCGAAGATCGACCTCTCCACGGAATCGACCCGCCCGGTGTTGCAGCTTCTCGAACGCCGGGTCGCGGCGGCGCTCATCGAAGGTGCGCTTTCGGCTCGCGAGGATTCGCTGCTCTCCACCCTGAAACGTCCCCTCAAGCGCCAGCCGGTCGCCCGCAACGCCCTGGTGCTGGTCGTCAACCGCGCCAATCCCGTCCGCGCCGTCTCGATGGACAATCTGAAGGCGCTCTTTTCCGGCAAGATCAGCGACTGGAAAGCTCTCGGCGGATCGCCCGGCAGGATCGTTGCCTGCCTCGATGGCAGCAACCTTCGGGCGAGGACGCTGCTTTCGGAACTGCTTTTCGGAAAAACGGAAGCGCTTGTCGCCTCCGCGGAGCCAGACATGCCGCGCCTCTTGCAGCGCGTCCGGAGTGATCGCTATTCCCTCGCGGTGATGACGCTGCCCGAGTATGCGGTGGCGTTGCGTTCCGGCGACGATGCGGGCAGCATCAGAGCGGTGCCGGTAAGCGCGGGTGGCGATCCGGTATCTGCTTCTTCTGAAACCGTTTACACGGGCAAGTATCCGCTTTCGACGGATATTTTCTATCTCTACGATCCCTACAATCCACTGGCGACAGGTTTCGGCGCATGGCTCTCCAAAGAGGGGCAGAAACTGTTTGAACGGGGCGACATGGCTCCATATGAACAGCTCGTGCGTACCATTATTATCAAATGACCGGATGAAACACGAGAGCGACACCACAGGCAAGGGCTTTCTCAGGCTGACCATGATTTTCGGATTCGCGGCGCTGCTGCTCGCCGCCGTCGGCACCGCCTGGTTCAGCGTCTACCAGACCGCGCGGCTGCACGAGATTTCGAGCGAACAGGCGCTTCGTATCAGGCTCGTCGAATGCCGCACCCGGATTTCGTCAATTGAGCAGCAGTTTGGCGATGAACATCTTCCGCTCAAAAAGCAGGCGGAACTTCAGTCGAAGCTGCGGATCGAGTGCGCACGCTTTTCAGAGATCGGCCAAAGTCCTGAAGTATCGGCGCAAAGCATGGTCGCGCAATGGCTGGAGCACAGCAAACCGCTTGCCGGGCCGGTCAGCCGCGAATCGCTTCAACTCATGGTGGTCGATCTTGACGGCATGATTGCGAACCTGAGCGCCAGGATTGCTGATGACAACGATTTGCTTACGCTCAGCCTGAACTACTATATCGCGTTCATTTCTCTCCTCATGATCATTGTCGTGCTTGCTGGCGGCAGATTTATCATTTCAAACTACCGCCACTCGATCATTCCGATCAATCAGCTCGCCGAGCGGCTTGCCCATTTGAACTGCAATCTTCCCGAGAGCCTGCACGACACCGCCGAAGCTGCTGAAACCCTCATGAGCGGCGAGGAGTCCTCCGAGGAGATTCGCTCTGTCACCGAGTCGGTCGCCAATCTCTGCCACGACATCGAGGAGAAAAACCGGAAGCTCGACGAGCTGTACATCCGCGATGAAAAGACCGGCCTCTACAACTATCGCCACTTCAAGGAGCACCTCATTATCGACGTCGAGCGGGCGAAGCGGTTCAATGGCGACGTAGCGCTCGCCATGATCGACATCGACCACTTCAAGCTCTATAACGATAATTTTGGCCACATCGCTGGTGACAGGGTGCTTTCGAGAATCGCCGAAATCATCACTCAGGAGTGCCGCGCGACCGACATTCCGGCGAGGTTCGGTGGCGATGAGTTTGCGGTACTGTTTCCAAAAACCGATCAGGGGACAGCGTTCGAAATTGCCGAACGCCTTCGCAATATCATCTGCGCCGAACCTTTCGAGCATGAAAGCAAACAGCCAGGCGGGCAACTGACGGTCAGCATTGGCGTAGCTTCCTGGCCCGAGGACGCCACGGACGGTTATTCTCTTGTTAATAATGCAGATAAAGCTCTTTACAAAGCCAAGTTTTCTGGTCGAAACAAAGTTTTAGCATACACGCCAGGGAAAAAAAGCATTAAAGAGGCCAGTTAGTAAGAAAGATGTGCCGTTGTTCTTTTTGGGGCGGATTACTTGGCGATGATGGTTCGATACTTTTCGTAAATGACGCAGGAAAAAGCGGTCATGATTCCCTCGATCAACACCATGATGTCCGGCAAGATTCTCGCCGGAGCCGACCCGCTCATCACCATCCGCTACCAGATTGTCGTGATGTTCATGCTGGTCGGCTCGACCGCCATTCGCACAATCACCGTCATGCAACATCATCCGCCGCCGCTGCTTCGGCAAAAGCGAAGAGTTAGTGGTGACGGCGGAATGAAGGCGAGGGGATTGCCAGATCATACCGTCTTACCTCGATAAAATGCACTGATGTTCTCATTTTTTTATGATTTTATTATCTCCACTTGTAAAATATCTGTAAATTTCGTATTTATATACGTAAGCTTACCGTCGAGTTTATTCAGTGCTCTCCAGACGTTTTCTATTATTGCATTTTTGATGTTTTTTAAGGCTATTTAAGGCGTTAAGATATTTCAACAAAAAAAATAATAAGTATGGAAAGCGGTTCTAAAAAAGGAAGTCATTTGATTACGATTATTGCTGCTGCGATTGGTGCAGCAGCAACCCTTGGCGCAGCAGTAATTGGAACTAATCCACCTCTTAGAGAAAAGATAGTTTATTTCTTTGGTTTTCAAAAAGATCTAAAACCTTCACCAAACCCCACGCCACTACCAGCTCCAGAACCAAAAATTTTAGAACAAAAAGAGATAATCGCATATTCTGCTGTCAAAAGCAATTTAACAGTACAATTCCCTCCGGTTACAAAAGATAATTATTCTTATAATGCAAAAGTTACAATTAAAAACACCAGCTCAACTCCGATACTTATTGCATTAAATTCTGATCCAAGCCCCGTTTTGATTGATGATCGAAACCAAGATTGTTCTTTTTTAGAGGTTAATGGCATTGAACGCCATTCAATGTTTGAAGGCGGGAGAGAACTTGATGAAAGATACTATAAAAAAATAGAACCAAATGAATCTTCTGATATATCATTAAAATTTTCTGCTCAGCAACCTCCAGCAAAACCAATGTCATGGGTAAGTGTGTCATTTTCTTTTGTGTGGTTACATGATAATCAAGTAGAGAAAATTGATATACCCGGAAAATCATATATTCAATAACACGGTTTTTTGGTGATGATTAGTAATTTATCATGCCCCGCATAAAACTGTGGGGCATTTATTTTTGAAATGATTAATAATATATTGCTTACTCCTTTTTTATTATAAATCATATATGGTTACAAAATATTATGGACAAGCAGCAATTCAGTTCGGCGGCAGAGGCTTTCGCCTCGATTGTCGGCGACGATGCGGTGAAAGATGCGATTCAGGAGGAGGTTAGCAAAACACCGTTGATCGATACGCTGGTTCGGATGCGGATGCAAAAAGGCATCTCTCAGAAACGCCTCGCCGAACTCATGCAATGCACGCCAAGCAAGATTTCGCACCTTGAATCCTCGACGGGCGACGTCCTGAAACTGAGTGACATCAAAGAGTACATTCAAGCGTTGAACATCGGCATGAGCATCGTGTTTGAAGACAATGATTTACCTGCCGCCGACCAGATCAGGCAGTATGTTTTTTCGATTCATGAAAAGCTTGAAAGCCTCGTCAGGCTCGCCAAAGAGGTTGACGGAGATACGGAGATTGTCAGCAAGATCAATCAGTTTTATGGGGAAGTGCTCTTCAATTTCCTGTCGAAATTCGAGTCGAGTCACTCGAAGCTTCGCATGGTTGTTGAACCGGGAAAGAGTGGTGGAAACGCCGAGGTGAGAGCTTTGAGCGGTCAACCTGTAGAAGAGTTGCTGGTGTCGGAGGAGTGATGTAAAGGTGAGTATCTTTTATCTCGTAGATTGGAAAAAGATTTATTGTTTCGTATCTTTTGAGTGGCGATTCTTAAAAAAATCTTTTACCCTTAAATTGAGTTATTAGATGATGCAAAGGCACTTCATGCATGATCGTAATAACTTTTCCTTTTTACTTTTATGGCTCATTTCAATAATGATGTTCTTTACAATTTTATGCCGCTTTTAGTTCCGGTGTTTTTTGTCATACAATCTCTCGTCGGATTTACCTCACCGCATTATAATAAATCCTTTTATTATCTCATAATCACTATTTATTACGCCATTTTATCAATTTTTGTGTATTTAATATTTGCTGATTTCAAAATATATGATTTTGATCCTGTTCGGGTTGGCAGTGTTACAGGAGTTTTTATTGTGGTATTTTTGTTTTGGATTATCAGGTCGTTTTTAAAAAAGAGAAAGACATTTGAACATTATTCTTCTTTTGTTGATAGTTTGAGTGATTTCGTATTGTTATCAATAGCATACCTTTCCTCTGTTAGCGGAAAGATGTTGTATTCGTATTCGGGAATAGAAATTGCAATCATTGTCACGATTAAGCAGATCATGAGGATGAGATATAGAATCTATGATGAGATATTTGTATCTCGGACAGATTTTCCAAAATCAGAAATAAGCATAAAGCATGCCTTTGCGCGTGATTTGCTTGATAGGATTCCCAGCGTCTGGCTTAATATCGCTTATTGTTTTTCTATTATAAATTTAAATATGGTTGTTAAAATTGGTGGAAATAATGGGAGTAGCTTGACCGGCGTTGATTACATTATTAATTATCCGACAAGCAGTAGATTGGCTGATTTTCTATATTTTAATATAGTAACAATGGCAACTGTTGGTTATGGAGACATTATACCCGTAAGCATTTTAGCTCGGTTATTGTGTGTATTGCAGATATTGATTTCTATATTTATTCTTTCTTCCTTAATTCAGTTATTGTGGGGGAATTATCAGAATGTGAATAAATAAGACGTATGATGTCGCAATAATACTCAAAAAGGACTGTGAAATGCATTATTGGATATTTTCATTTGTTTAGATCATCAACATCAGAATCATAATAATTGAAATTATCCGCCGCCCCAACACCAGAGGCGGCGGATAATCGAAATCAATCGCTCATCTTACTTCTTCACCCATCCCGCAGTCTTCGCCTTTTCCGCCATCTGCTTTGACAGCAGCACAATCCCCACCCCTGCGGCGATCATGAGAAAACACAGCACCTGGCCCATCGAGAAATTGAAAAATACGAAGCCGAGTTGGGCGTCGGGTTCGCGGAAGAATTCGATGAAGAAGCGCACCGTGCCGTAGCCGATGAGGTAGAGGCCGGTGAGGAAGCCCGTCCACGGGGCTTTTTTGCGGATCGTCCAGAGCATGACGAAAAGCACGATGCCTTCGAAGAACGCTTCGTAGAGCTGGGATGGATGACGCAGCGCCACGGTCGGGGCGTCTGGGAAGTACATGCCGATGGCCGAGGTGGTCACGCGACCGTAGAGTTCGCCGTTGATGAAGTTGCCGAGGCGGCCAAAGGTGTAGCCGAGCGGCATGGCTGGGATGAAGAGGTCAACGGTCTTGAGAAAATCCACCTTGTGCTTTCGGCTGAAAAGCCACAGGGCAATGCCGACGCCAATCAGACCACCGTGAAACGACATGCCGGAGATGCCGGAGAAGGCGCAAGCGCCACTACCGAGATGAATCGGCAGCAAGGTGCCGATGGGATCCTGCAGAAACCAGTTGAATCCATAGAATAATATATACCCAACCCGGCCACCGACGAGCACGCCGCCCATCGCCCAGGTCAGGGAGTCACCGGGGAAGGTTTTGTCGAACGGGAGCTTTTCCGAGTCGATCCGGTAGCGGGAGAGCAGCCAGACGATGGCGAACGCAATGATATACATGGTGCCGTACCAGCGGATGGGGACGCTGCCTACAGAAAAAATGACGGGATTCATCCGGGAAGGGAGGTGCTGCCACCAGGCCGTGAAATCGTTCATGGATTTTTTTTACAATTTTGAGTGATTAACGATCCTAAAATCTTGGAACATAAGGGAATATAGTTATCTTAAAACCTTGCACACTTCTTTTCGTTCGCATACTACCCTGTAACATAAACATAGAGAGCATGGCTAAAATTCTTGAAGGGCCTGCCATGAAATTGTTCAACAAGTGGGGCATTCCTGTGCCCAACTACGTTGTTATCATGGACCCCAGTCGTCTTGAACAACTTGGTGAAGCTAATAAATGGCTGCGTGAATCGAAACTGGTTGTCAAGGCTCACGAAGCCATCGGCGGCCGTTTCAAGCTCGGCCTCGTCAAAATCGGCCTCAACCTCGACGAAGCCATCGCGGCCTCGCGCGAGATGATCGGCACCAAGATCGGCACCGCCGAAGTCCGCCAGGTCATCGTGGCTGAAATGCTCGATCACGACGCGGAGTTCTACGTCTCGATCATTGGCAACAAGGATGGCTCTGAACTGCTGCTTTCCACCAAGGGCGGCGTCGATATCGAAGACAACTGGCACACCGTCAGGCGTCTCCAGATTGGTATTGACGAGAATCCTTCCATCGAGCGCCTCACCGAACTGGCTGAAGAGGCTGGTTTCGAAGGCGAGATCGCCGAGCGCGTCGGCAAAATCTGCTCGCGCCTCGTGCTCTGCTTCGACAACGAAGACGCGCAGTCCATCGAGATCAACCCGCTGGTTATCCGCAAGAGCGACATGCGCTTCGCCGCACTCGACGCCGTCATGAACGTAGACTGGGACGCCCGCTTCCGCCATGCCGACTGGGATTTCAAGCCGGTTTCCGAAATTGGCCGCCCGTTCACCGAGGCCGAGCAGCAGATCATGGACATCGACTCCAGGATCAAGGGTTCGGTCAAGTTTGTCGAGGTTCCCGGCGGCGAAGTGGCTCTCTTGACCGCAGGCGGCGGCGCTTCGGTGTTCTATGCCGACGCAGTCGTGGCGCGAGGCGGCACCATCGCCAACTATGCCGAATACTCGGGCGACCCGGCTGACTGGGCTGTGGAGGCTCTGACCGAGACCATCTGCCGCTTGCCCAAAATCAAGCACATCATAGTCGGCGGCGCTATCGCCAACTTCACCGACGTGAAGGCAACTTTCAGCGGCATCATCAACGGTTTCCGTGAGAGCAAGTCCAAAGGCTACCTCGAAGGCGTCAAAATCTGGGTGCGCCGCGGCGGCCCGAACGAGGCGCAGGGTCTGGCCGCCATCAGGCAGCTCCAGGAGGAAGGTTTCGACATCCACGTTTACGACCGCTCCATGCCGATGACCGACATCGTCGATCTGGCGATGAAGTCCTGAGGGTAGTCCATTCAAGGGCTTGAAATTCAAGAATATAGCAACTCATTAAACTTTGATTGAACCGTGAGCATTCTCGCAAATAAAGATACCCGGGCAGTCATCATTGGTGGCGTGGCTGGCGTCAATGCGGCAAAACGCATGGCCCAGTTCGACTACCTGATCAACCGTCCGCTGACCGTGCAGGCCTTCGTGTATCCGCCCGAAGCCGGCCAGCAGAAAGAAATTTTCCGTGGTGGCGAACTCAAGAACGTGACCGTCTATTCGTCACTCGCGCCGGCGCTTTCGGAGCACCCGGAGATCAACACCGCGCTCATCTACCTCGGCGCATCGAGGGCGACCCAGGCCGCCAAAGAGGCGATCGAGTCCCCGAACATCAAGCTGATCTCGATGATCACTGAAGGCGTTCCGGAAAAAGATGCCAAGCGCCTGAAGAAACTTGCCCAGCAGCATGGCAAAATGCTCAACGGCCCGTCGTCGATTGGCGTCATGTCCGCTGGCGAGTGCCGTCTCGGCGTGATCGGCGGCGAGTTCAAGAACCTGAAACTCTGCAACCTGTACAAGCCGGGTTCGTTCGGCGTGCTGACCAAGTCGGGCGGTCTGTCTAACGAAGCGATGTGGCTTTGTGCCCAGAACGGCGATGGCATCACCTCCGCCGTGGCTATCGGCGGCGACGCTTATCCGGGCACCGATTTCGTCACCTACCTCGAAATGTTCGAGAACGATCCTGCAACCAAAGCGGTCGTTCTGGTCGGCGAGGTTGGCGGCAATCTCGAAGAGGAGGCTGCCGAGTGGCTTGCCGCAGAGCCGCGCCGCATCAGGCTGGTCGCCGCGATTGGCGGCACCTGCCAGGAGGTTCTCCCCCAGGGCATGAAGTTCGGTCACGCTGGCGCCAAAGAGGGCAAAAAAGGCGCTGGCTCGGCCCGCTCCAAAATGAACGCTCTGCGTGACGCGGGCGCGCTCGTGCCCGACACTTTCGGTGGTCTCAGCAAGGCGATCAAGCAGGTTTATGAAGAGCTGCTCGCTTCTGGCGCGATCAAGCCGGAGTCTGAACTCGACGATGCGCTGCTGCCCGAGCTGCCGCCGAGCGTTCAGGAGGTCATGCGTCAGGGTGAAGTGGTCGTTGAGCCGCTCATCCGCACCACCATCTCCGACGACCGCGGCGAAGAGCCTCGCTATGCCGGTTACGCCGCTTCGGAGCTTTGCTCGAAAGGCTATGGCATCGAGGACGTTATCTCGCTGCTCTGGAGCAAGCAGCTCCCGACCCGCGAGGAGTCCGAGATCATCAAGCGCATCATCATGATCTCCGCCGACCACGGCCCGGCTGTGTCTGGCGCTTTTGGCGCGATCATCGGCGCTTGCGCTGGCATCGACATGCCGCAGGCAGTCTCCGCCGGTATGACCATGATCGGCCCGCGTTTCGGCGGCGCCGTGACCAACGCTGGCAAATACTTCAAGATGGGCGTGAAGGATTTCCCGAACGACATCCCCGGCTTCCTTGCCTGGATGAAGGACAACGTCGGCCCGGTTCCCGGCATTGGCCACAGGGTCAAGAGCCTCAAGAATCCCGACCAGCGCGTGAAGTATCTGGTGAGCTACGTGAAGAACGAAACGTCGCTGCACACGCCGTGCCTTGACTACGCGCTCGAAGTTGAGAAGATCACAACAGCCAAGAAGGACAACCTGATCCTGAACGTCGATGGCACCATGGGTTGCATTCTCATGGACCTCGGCTTCCCGGAGCATTCGCTGAACGGCTTCTTCGTTTTGGCCCGCACCATTGGCATGATTGGCCACTGGATCGACCAGAACAACCAGAACGCCCGCCTCATCAGGCTCTACGACTACCTGATCAACTACGCCGTCAAACCGGAACGCCCGGTTCCCGACAAGAAGTAATCGCAAGGGTTCTACAGACAACAAAAAAGCAGGTCAACTTGGCCTGCTTTTTGTGTTTGTGGTGGGATTTGAAGGCGGGGGAAGTGGATTACTTTTCCGAAACTTTTCGTAGATTATTCTTAGTGATGCTTATTGCAAAATCAAAAAAATGTTTTAGACGGAAACCATATAAAACAATATTGGTTAATAAGAAATGACAATAATTCTAACATTTGACAATTGCAATGCGATACCTCCATCATGTATTGCCAAAATCATCCAAGGAGATAAACTTTCAAGAAATGGCGGGATTTGGCGTATAGAAAATGAAATTAGACCTTCAGATTTATATTGTTACCTCTACGCTAAATTTGGTGAGCCGAATGGCATCCAAAATCTTTTAAGGCAAAACGACTCAGACAATTTAATACATTGGGAATGGGTTTTAGCGCACAGTAATGGTCTAATATTTATTATGGGACTAAACCTCAGAACAGAGGTACACTTGATTGGTGATTGGGAGTTCAGTAAATATTCAAAAGATCAATTCATAAACTATATTAAAAAAGATATTAAAAAATATGGAAAGAAAATGTCCGATTTCAGGAAAAATGTTCTCGAACATTGGGATATTTTTACTAACCCATATCATGATATTAACACGGCAATCAAACAGCTTGTTCGCGATTTAAATGAGTTAAAACTTAACCCTGAAGAAGAATATCTTGCCAATCCTTCTGATTTTTCTGAGTATGAAAATTTTGTGGAAAAATGGAACGCCTTAATATCACGCTATCATCGTGGCATAGGTCTTGCGATGGGGATCAAGTCTTTAACACCGGTATTGGCAGAGTCGTTTGTGAATTTATTGATTTATTTATTATGCAAGCCAGATATTAAAAATAATGAACGCCTTTACCAAAACTTTGTACGTGGAAATATTGATATCAAAGTTCAGTCATTGCACAATAATTGTTTTGGGTTTAAGGGCCCTGTAGATTGGTCATCTGAAGTATGTACAAAATATAATTCTATTGTGAATGAAAGAAATGATCTTCTTCATGGAAATATCAATATAGAAAAATTAAAATTTCAAGACATCTTTTTTAGGGAAAAAGTACCTCTTTTTAAAGAGTATTCTACAATATGGCAACAGTCAGTTGGTGTTTCAATTAATTCCTCTGGGCTTGAAACAATACAGGACGGAATTGCAAATATAAGAAATTTTGAGAATTATGTATTAAGCCAGCTTGAGGATGGTATCGAAGATCAAGTACGTACAATAATGGAAAAAAGAGATTTAGGCATTAACCGAACAACTGGTAGAATCGGTGTTTTGCTTCCAGATATCTTAGTAGATTTTGGGGTGAGTTTTATATCAAAAAAATAATCAGAAAACACCTTTACGATTAATTGAACTACAGTGCAAGCTCGTCCCGGTCAATGGCGTCATGCGTGGCATTGACCGCATTCCCCATCCTCCCGCCAATCACATCCCCGGAATTCTCGGGATATATTTCATCTTAGACAACTTATAATAATAACCCCACGCTTTTTTCAGCCAGTGGCCGACTATCGGCATCGGGATGAATATCTCGCTGTGCCCAGTGCGATAGACGAAGCCTGCGCCGTCGCCAGTGTCCATGACGCAGAGGACGTTCAGGTGCTCCTGGTAGCCTTTCATCGGTTCCTGATGACCGAAGTGTTCGGCGAGGCAGTTGTTGGCCGCGCACTCTGCCATGAACTCCGCGATGTGGCCCTGCTTAGCCTTCCACTCCGGCCCTTCGAGCGCCGCCGAGTCGCCGACGGCGTACCAGCCGTTCACGCCAACCACGCGGCAGAAATCGTCGATCTTCACGAAGCCAGCCTCGCTCAGTGGCAGGTCGGAAGCCGTGACGACGCTGTGGCCCGATCCGGCGGGAATGAACATGGTCAGGTCGCTCTCAAGCTTGTTGCCATCCTCGAACACCACGCCGTCAGCCTCAAAGCGCGTGATCTTCTTGCCGTAGCGCTGCTGGAAGTTCTTTGCCTTGAACATTTTAGCCATCATGTCGAGCGCCTTCTGGCCCATTTTCGCTCCGGGCTTGTCCATCGGGGCGAAGAAAGTCATCTCGAAATTCTCCCGGATGCCGAGTTTCGTGAGCTTGTGGTGCAGATTGAAAAACAGCTCGAAGCCGGGGCCGCCGCGCACGCCGCTCGGGTCTTTCGGGTTGCCGCCAAAGCCGAAGGCGATCTTGCCGTAGCCGCGCTCGACGAGGGCGTCGATCTTCTCCCGCAGGCGAATCGAGTGCTCCGGAGCGCCGCAAATCGAGAGCGTGTGCTCGATCCCTTCGTGCTTCATTTTGCCTGACCCGAGCGCGATCACCAGAAAATCGAAGTCGCTGCGCACACCCGCTTTTTCAAGCGTGACCGAATCGCGGCTGGCATCGATGGCCGTCACCTTGTCGAGCGTCAGCGCGAATCCGTGCTTCCGCGCGAGCTTCTCCAGCGGAAAGGCCACGTTCTTGAACTGCTCCGTGCCGACGGGAATCCAGATAGCGATCGGGTAGATGAACAGAAACTCCCGGTCGGAGACCACCTCGACCTCGAAACCGCGCTTGCGGAACGCGATAGCCGCCGCGACACCGGCGATGCCTCCACCAAGAATCAACACTTTTTTCACTGTGGATCACTGGGAATGGTTGATGCCAAAAGGCATTGGAAGACGTAATGCCGTTAATATAGAATAATTATGATCATATGCCAATAATTAACCAATGGCATTTTGACCACAATGCTCGCTCATCCGGCTGGAACGCATTGTACTCGATGGGGTGTTATTGATTTTTAAACAACTTTACAAAATCAATAACGCAAGCGGATTCAGCTGCCAAACCGGGAGCCGTGTCATGCAACAATGTCCAGACGATTTTTCGATGATATTCGAAGGGGCGGCCGGGCAGGGAATTCAGACGATTACTTCGCTGCTGCTTCCGGTGCTCAGAAAAAGCGGCCACCATGTATTTTCGTGCATGGAGTATATGTCGCGCATACGGGGAGGCAGCAACAGCACGGAAATCCGCGTGACCGGAAAGCCGCGCCGCGCTTATGTTTCGCGCATCGACCTCTTGCTGGCACTGACGCCTCTCGCATATGAACGGCTCCACGGGAGGCTGCACGAACGCACACTCATCTTTGCTGAAAAGCAGACATTCGGCGAGCATTGGGACGAGCGCTGCATCGATACGCCGCTTGGCCGATTCGCGACGGAGGCGGGCGGGGCGGTGTACTCCAATGTTTCGGCTGTTGGCGTGGTACTCGCCGTGCTCGGCATTCCGCTCGAACGGTGCGTGGCGTATTTACGCGAGCAATTCGTGGGCAAAGGCGAAGAAGTGGTGGCGCACAATATCAAAGCGGCGCAACTTGGTTACGAGTTTGGGCTTGCGTTGCCCGCCGAACGCCGACCGAAGTTCCCGGAGCCAGCGACGGAACTCCGCGATGATTCGCTCATGATGGATGGCACCTCGGCGCTCGGCATCGGAGCCATCGCCGCCGGATGCAATTTCATCTGCTCCTATCCCATGTCGCCCGGCACCGGTGTTCTGACATTTCTGGCGGCGCGAGCGAAAAATTTCGGTATCGTCGTCGATCAGGCTGAGGACGAAATCGCCGCGATCAACGCCGGACTCGGCGCATCCTATGCGGGCGCTTTGGCGATGGTGACCTCATCCGGTGGCGGATTTGACCTGATGCAGGAGGGAATGAGCCTGGCCGGAATGATCGAAACGCCGATCGTCGTGCACATCGGCCAGCGCCCCGGCCCGGCGACCGGCCTGCCGACCCGCACGGAGCAGGGCGACCTCGACCTCGCGCTTCACGCCGGTCACGGCGAATTCGCGAGAGCGATCTTCGCGCCCGGTACGCTCGGCGAGGCCATCGACGCGATGCAACGCGCGTTCGCCGCCGCCCAGCGCTATCAGATTCCCGTTATCGTGCTGAGCGACCAGTACCTGCTCGACGCCGTTTCGACCATCCATGTCGATGAGATCGAGCGGCTCCCGGTGAAACCCGACATCGTCGAAACCGGTCAAGATTATAAAAGATATGCCTTTACAGAGGATGGCCTGAGTCCGCGCGGCGTGCCGGGATTCGGCGCTGGCATTGTCCGCGTGGATTCCGACGAGCACGACGAGGAGGGAGTGATTACCGAGAGCTTCGAGATGCGGCAACAGATGATGGACAAACGGCTCCAGCGGCTTGAGGCGCTTCGGCGCGAGGCGTTGCGCCCAACCGTCATCGGCGATCCACGCGAGGCGAAAATCATCGTCGTCGCGTGGGGGTCGAATCGCGGCGTGCTCGAAGAGGCGCTCGAACGGCTCGATGACCGCCGGTTTGCAGGTGTTCACTATGCCCAGGTCTGGCCGCTTGCGCCCAACACTGCCGAACTGCTAGGCGAGGGACGCAAGAAAATCGTCGTCATCGAGAACAACGCGCTCTGGCAGTTCGCCAATCTTCTGCATCGCGAGACCGGCATCGCCGCTTTCCGTCGCATTCTGAAAGCCACCGGAGAACCCTTCAGCGTCGAGGAAATTCTCGCAAAACTTACGGAGGTCACGCATGGATAGTCAGCCTGAACCCTTCGCCATGCCCTCCAGCACCGACGTCGCCTGGTGTCCCGGATGCGGCAATCACATGTTGCTCAAAGCTGTCCGGGGAGCATTGGAGGAGTTGAGGATCAAGCCTGAGAATCTCGTGATGGTTTCGGGCATCGGTCAGGCGGCTAAAGCGCCGCAATACCTCAAGGTCAATATGTTCAATGGATTGCACGGACGCGCCCTGCCCGCCGCGCTCGGCATCAAGCTCGCGAACCGGAACCTCACGGTGGTCGTCGAATCGGGTGATGGCGACCTGTACGGCGAGGGCGGCAACCACTTTCTGCATGCAATCCGGCGTAATTTCGATGTTGCCATCATTGCGCATAACAACATGATCTACGGCCTCACCAAGGGGCAGGCGTCGCCGACGTCGCAGCGCTGCATGAAAACGCCTGTGCAGGTCGGCGGCGTTCTTCTCGAACCCTTCAACCCGCTCGCCGTGGCGCTTGCGCTCGACGCGCCCTTCGTCGCCCGGGCGTTCGCGGGCAACATCGAGCAGACCAGAGCGATCATCGCGGAAGCAATCCGTTTCAAGGGTTGCGCGGTGATCGATGTTTTCCAGCCGTGCGTCGTCTTCAACAAGCTGAACACCTGGCAGTGGTTCCGGGAGCATACCTGCGAATTGCCTGAGGATCACGATCTTTCGGATCGCATCATGGCCATGCAGCAGGCGTTCCGGAGCGACAAATTTCCCCTCGGCATCTTCTATCGAAACGATAAACGCGAGACCTACGAAGAGCTTGCCGGGATAGGGGAGTCGCCGCTGTTCCGCCAGCCGCCCACCAGCGACGAAGCGTTCCGCGCAATGCTCGATGCGTTCCGTTGACGGGGCCGTGACGCAACAACCGGAGTGCGTTTCTTATATTATATATGTTCCGAAACCCATGATCCGATGCCATGAGCGACCGAAGCCACGCCTTTGCCAGCGACGAACCACCGGAAATCCAGGTTCATCCGCATGACCGCTACCACGCAGTGATCGACCGGTGCGCCACCCTGCCGCCGCTCCTGACCGCCGTTGTGCATCCGGTAGACGCGCATATGCTGACTGCTGTCGCGGATGCTGTAATGGAGAGGTTGATCGAGCCAGTGTTGGTCGGCCCCACCGGACGCATCGAAAAAGCGGCGGCTGAGGGCGGAATCGATCTGTCGAGCTGGCGGGTGATCGACGTACCGCACAGTCACGCTTCGGCTGAAAAAGCGGTTGAGCTGGCGGTTTCGTGCCAGGTCAAGGCGATCATGAAAGGCTCGCTTCACACAGACGAGCTGCTTGGGCCAATCGTCGCGCACGGATCGGGGCTGCGCACCGAGCGGCGGCTGTCGCACGCCTATGTGATGGATACAGCGGGATACCATAAGTGGCTCATTGTCACTGACTCGGTGGTGAACATTTCGCCGGACTTGAGCACCAAGGCGGACATTTGCCGAAACGCCGTCGATGCCTGGGTGGCGTTGACAGGGGAGTCTCGCCTGCCGAAAATCGCCGTTCTCGCGGCGGTGGAGGTAGTCAATCCCGCCATGCAGGCCACGCTTGATGCGGCGGCGCTCTGCAAAATGGCCGAGCGAGGCCAGATCACCGGATGCATCATCGACGGCCCGCTCGCCTTCGACAACGCCATCAGTCGCGACGCCGCGCAGGAAAAGCGGATCGACTCGCCGGTCGCGGGCGACGCTGACATTCTGCTCACGCCCGACATCGAGGCGGGCAACATCCTCGCCAAACAGCTCACCTTCATCAGCCACGCCGACGCGGCAGGCGTCGTCATGGGCGCGAAAGTGCCAATCATCCTCACCAGCCGCGCCGATAACCTGCGTACGCGAGTGCTCTCCTGCGCGTTGGCGGTGCTGGTTCAGAAGGCGAAAGCGGAAGGACGGATAAAGTAGGGGAGTGTTGCCGATTCCATCGCTGAAGTTCCTCTACAACCAGAAAAACCCGAATCGCTCCGGGTTCTCTGTTTTTCGATGATACGTCATGACAATGCAGGTGCTTAAGCGTAAAATCATTTTGCATTATACGCCGCGGCGAAATAAGGGAGGAATGATTCGAAGTTTCGCCAGCCGGCCATGACCGGGCGACTGCGGAAATAGTCCGCATTCATCTCGCCCAACCGCATGGCCGCGCCCATCTCGACGTAATTTCGCGCCGTCTCCTCGGGCAGGCCGATGGCAACGAGATCGTCAAATTCCTCCTCGTCCGTGCGTTCGACCCATCTGATCTCCGGGTTGCCGATAGCGTTGCCAATCATCGAGACGATTTCCGCCGGAGTTTTCTCGTCGCTGGCGATATAGCTGAAACCCCTGCCAAGATACGCTTCATCCTTGAGCGCCCTTGCGGCAATATCGGCGATGTCAGCCGGGTGCACCAGCACCATCGGCAGGTCGGCCATATAGTTGCCGGTAATGATACTCTGATGTTTGATCTGGCCGATGGAGTTCAGAAAATTGGTATAGAAATAACCCGCTCGCAAATGACGAACATTCACCCCGACCATGGCATCCATCGCCAGCTCGACCTGTGACAAGCCACTGACCGGGCCGCAGTTGTCGATCATATGCGCCCCGATGCTGCTCAGGTTGACCACCTGTTTCACGCCTGAGACAGTAATTGCTTCGACATAATTCCTGCCAATCCCGGCAATCCATTCCTTCCAGTTGCCGCCGCTGTAGTTAGGCGGTACCATCGTAAATACGGCATCCGCCCCACGGAAAGTATCGGCGAGAAATACAGCATCTTCCACGGAGCCGATGGCCGCCGTCGCGCCAATTGCCTCGATCTCCGCTTTTCGCGCTTCATTGCTGCTGATGACCTTGACCGAGTGCCCCTCTGCGCTCAACTGGGTGGCGAGCGGTTTGCCGATGTGACCCAGCGATCCGGTAATGACAAAGTGCATAACTGAGGATTTAGTGTTCTGATGAGCGGCAGCTTCATGAACCGTCATCGCGGAAAATGCATCCTTCTGAAGAATTTGATAACACCAACCAGCCCAAGCCATCAAACGGTTCCAGGCTAATCTGCGCTGAACTGGAAGCTGCTGCCGTAGGCGCTTTTATATTATTTATTCTTCATTATTTAAAGTTAGCGCAATTCATTTCCTTTTTTTACGAACTTCAAGAAATAGCATATCGCCGTATCCATAGGGCAATGTTTCAATGGAGAGTTCATGAAATTCGATCTCGACGCCATCAGGATTCAGCCTGGCAAGAAGCCAAATCTGGTCAAACGTCCCACCCGAATCGAACCGGTCTACAGCTCGAAGGAGGAGTATCACGAGCTGATGACACAGCACGTGTCGCAGTTAAGCAATCTGCAACAAATACTTTACGCCGATAATCGCTACTCGGTGCTCCTCATCTTCCAGGCGATGGACGCCGCTGGCAAAGACAGCGCCATCCGGCACGTCATGTCCGGCGTCAATCCGCAAGGCTGCCAGGTTTACAGCTTCAAGCACCCGTCACCCAGGGAACTCGAGCACGATTTTCTCTGGCGAAGCAATTGCGCGCTGCCCGAACGAGGCCGGATTGGTATCTTCAACCGCTCCTATTACGAGGAGGTGCTCATCGTGCGGGTGCATCCCGAGATTCTCGAAAGGCAGAACATCCCGAACGACCTCACGCATCACGACAAAGTTTGGGAGCACCGATACCGCTCGATTGTCGATCACGAACGCCATCTGCACTGCAACGGCACTCGTATCGTCAAATTCTACCTGCACTTGTCGAAGGAAGAGCAGCGCAGGCGCTTTCTGGCTCGAATTGACGACCCTAACAAAAACTGGAAATTCAGCGCCGCCGATGTCGAAGAGCGCAAATTCTGGGAGAAATATATAGACGCATATGAAACTTGCCTCCGCAAAACCAGCACCAAAGATGCCCCCTGGTTTGCAGTTCCGGCAGACGATAAAAAGAATGCCCGGCTGATTGTCTCCCGCATCGTGCTCGACACCCTGGAAAGCCTTGATATCAGATACCCCGAAACCAGCCCTGAACGCAGAAAAGAGCTGCTCGACATCCGCAAGCGTCTCGAAAATCCAGAAAATGGCAAATAATTCAAGTTTTAAAACTGCACTAATATTCAACGGGATGATATATATAAATTGGTTGTACCTGTCTCAATATGAAGTAATATTACATAATTTATATTATACAAATCGGCAGTTTGATAGCATGACTCAGTTCTCCATATATATCAATATATAGATAATGGCGAAGTCAAGTTGATCACTCGATGAAGTGTTTTTGGGTTGGTGTGATTATACCATATTTCTGATAGGAACCGCTAATAATTTGAATCCAGCATCATACAGCGTAAAATGCTTAACCTGAACAGGTAATTATGTAAAGTTACTGAACAAAGTGGTCGCGTAAGGAAAAAACGGATTAGTTGTTGGCATCAATCATCAGTATAAGAACATGCGCGGAAACGCTTCGCGGAAAACAACGAAATGAGCTTTTGAGTCTTGCAGACATTAAACGCTAAATGCCTAATCTTTGGCATTTAGCAGCCTTTGGTCAAGACCATTACATGCTGTCATGAGTGTTTCGAGTTGATCTTGCGTTGCGGAATATTGAAAACATGTATTATTAATTCGGCCATTAAAATTCTCAAAATATTACCCCGAACTTCAGTCCGTGGTATGCAGATAAACCATAACGAATAAAGGCTTTAGCCTAGTTTCTTACAACGACAGCGATTGGGATTTATTGGTTCCTCGCTGTTTCAAGTGGGTAAGCTGAAATTGAGTTTACCGCTGATCAGGTAAATCATCGTGATGAGATTTCTGTGCGTGCGATAGCCCCGCGCTCGCGCTTTGGCGGCCTGAACCAGACTGTTGAGACCCTCCAG
>CAIUQW010000157.1 GCA_903901395.1 uncultured Chlorobiales bacterium
GAATTATGAATGATGAATGATGAATGATGAATGATGAATTGAAAAGTGTATCCGAATCCGTGGAAATTTTGTTTTCACACTGCTGTCCCTGCTGTCCTTTCTCTGAATTATTACTCCAGCGATTCAATCTTTTAATAATTGCCCCGGACTTCAGTCCGGGGTATGCGAATAAAACAAAATAAATCAGGGCTTCAGCCCAATCTCTTACTGCGGCATTATTTGAGATTTACTGTCGTCGAAGTATTCATAACGCGCTACCGGCTCACCCACCCGGCAATCCGCTCTGTCGCCAGGTAGGCGCCAAAGGCGGCAGTGTCAAGCAACGCCAAGTCGTCGAGACCGGCTTGCCTGCATGAGGCTATTTCGCCGCCGTCAACCGCCCATGAAGCCATCGCCGCCAGCAGCGCGAGCCGCGCCTGAGGCCTCGACTTTTCCGGCAAAGCTTGCGTTGCTTCATCGAGCCACGCTTTACCGATGCCGGGCGGGTCTCCTTCCCACTCCGAAACGCGCCGCTTCACCAGCGTCTGCACCTCGGGCGCGACTGACGCATCGGCGGCCTGGCGGACGGCATCGGCGAAGCGCAGCAACCCGCCCGCCACCGCGGAATCGTCCGCCGCCCAGCCGAAAGCGTCGGGCAACTGCATGGCCGGAGGCTCCGTCAGAAACGCCCCCGGCGTGGCATCGATCCTGACGATTCGCCCCGAGGTCACGCTGCTGAAAATCCTGAAAGCCTGCTCCCCAACCACCGGCACCTTGCCAACGACGGGCATCATCGTTTCGTCGAGAAAGATGTTGACCATCCGGTTGATGTAGTGGAACAGCACCGCCGTGGCCATGAATGCCGCAGCCTGCCGCGCCGTGAATGGTGGCGGCGTGGCGGATAGCGACGATTTCCGCCCGGTCGCCGAGGCCCACTTCGCAAGGCTCGCAAGCTCGTCGCTCGCGCATTCGCCGGAAGTGAGCGCGTTGAGCGCCGGACGGTCATCCGCGCCGAGCAGCATCGAGGTGTGCGCCTGTACGCAATAGGGGCAGCGGTTGGATTGCGACACCGCGACCGCGATCAGCTCCTTCATCGCGCGATCCGGCCCGGCGACGAGCGACTCCCGGCAGGCGCTCCACACCCCCGCCATGAGCTGCGGATTCAGATGATGCAGCGTGATCGGCGGCACCGCCATGAACTCCTCGTCGAGCTGGTGATAAACCTTCGCCGCCAGCCCGGACGACTGCGCGATTTGCGGAGCCGGAAGCCAGCGTATCGACAACGGCGTCAGATGTCTGAAGATGAACTGTTCGATTGAGCGGAGCATAGCAAAATGATGAAATGAATGACGGGTTGTCGCAAGCGCACGGAGCGCTGCAAAAAGGACAAAGAAGCGAAAGCTAAGAACGGACTCGCCAGTATCGACAGAGTGTCTCACAACAGAATCCTGACAACAGGCTCGATGACCGTCCGTTGATCTTTATTGGTTTCCTGAGTTCTGCCAGATGTCACGACCACCGATCACGGGAGATCGTCAGTCTCCGGACAAAAAAAGATATAAATCGCCCCAAAATCGAAATAGTCCTCAATTTATCCTGTTTTTCCGTTCCCCGGCCTTCCATTTTGCAACTTTCTGGCGCAAAAAAATATTGACAATTCTGTACAGGGGAGCTGGAATTTTTATTATATAGTCAGATTGAACATACACAACAAAACAAACCTTGGGCCATGCCATACAGCTCGTCAGGTGTAGGGCATAATGGCTTTGATAAAGC
>CAIUQW010000158.1 GCA_903901395.1 uncultured Chlorobiales bacterium
CCGCTTCAACAGCCACAACAAGTTTTTCATCGAAGAGCTGAACAACAGTTCGAGCGGTTCGGGCCGCAAGCTCAATTTCCTCCTGCAGGAGCAGCTCCGCGAGGCCAACACTATCGCCTCGAAGTCGCAGAATGCCGACATTTCGCAGAAGGTGGTGCACATCAAGGAGGAGCTCGAAAAGGTCAGGGAGCAGCTGCAAAACATCGAATGAGCATGAGCACGGAAAAGGTTTCGGGTCAGGGCCGGTTGATCGTCTTTTCAGCCCCCTCCGGCACCGGAAAATCGACGGTTGCCAAGCTCGTGATGGAGCGCCTTGGCTCGCTTGAATTTTCGGTTTCAGCGACGACGCGCCAGATGCGCTCAGGCGAGCGCGACGGTGTCGATTACCACTTCCTCAGCCGCGAAGCGTTCGAACAGAAGATCGCCGAGAACGGCTTCATAGAACATGAGTTCTTTTTCGGTAATTTCTACGGAACGCTGCTCGACAAGACCAGCGAGGCTATCGAAGCGGGTCGCAATCTGCTTTTCGATCTCGATGTGAAGGGAGCGCTGAATCTCAAAAGAATTTTCGGAGAGCGGGCGCTGCTCGTGTTTCTCAAACCCCCGAGCATGGAAGAGCTTGCCCGGCGCTTGCAGTCCCGAGACAGCGAGAGCGCCGAAGCGCTCAAAACGCGCCTCGAACGGGCGGCAATGGAACTCTCTCATGCCGATGAATTCGATTTTGTCGTGGTCAATGACGATCTCGGACGTACCGTCGATGCGGTGGCCTCCCGGATCGCCGATTTTCTTCCACAATCATAACGCACTATTGCCATGTCGGTCAAACCAGTAGATTTGAACAAGCTCAGAAGTACGCATGCCAACCTCTATGAAACCGTTGTAGCCATTTCCAAGAAAGCGCGGGAGATTCACGAAGAGGAGCGTTCGGAACTCGAAGAGCGCTTGCTGCCGTATAAGGAGATGATCCGCAACCCCGCTTCGGAGTCTGAATCGGAGAAGGTGTTTCCCGAGCAGATCGCCATCAGCGTCGAGTTCGAGTGCCGTGAAAAACCGTCGCAGCAGGCTGTAGCGCAGTATTTCGATCAGAAGTACGACTATGTTCTCGAACAAACTCCTGAAACCAGAGCACCGGAGGCCGAAGATGAAGATGAATCTGACGGGGATTAACCAGATCACTCTTCGGGTCAACGATGTACGGTTGTCCGAAGAGTTCTATGCAGGGCTGCTTGGCTTCAGGGTGGATCATCGCGCCGGAGCCAACATCTCCTACCTGCGGCTCAATACCGACATGCTCGTGCTGGTCAAGGCCGAGACGCCGGGCACGGCGGACGCGCGTGATATTCGTGTGGATCATTTCGGCTTCAGGCTCGCTTCGGACGCCGAGGTTGACCAGGCCGCCGTCTATCTCGACGATCGCGGCGTGCATCTCGTTACCCGGCCCGCGAATCGCCGTGAAGGTCGTGCTTTCTTTGTGATGGATCCGGATGGCAACCTGATCGAATTTTATTCCATGAACGCTCCGGGCCAGCTTCCTCCGATGGATGCCATCGATACCCGCACGGCCAGCGAGATCGCGACCGACTCCCGCCGGGAGCATACCTCTGGCGACGAAGTCAAAAAGACGAGGCGTTCGAGGAAATAACTCCCGAATCAGTCTTCTGTTCCCCAACTTTTCGACGGTAGAACAGCCATGCATATCGGTGTCCTGACCGGTGGCGGCGATGCCCCCGGTATCAACGCATGCATCAAGACCATCGTGACGATCAGCGCCGAAAAGGGGTATCGGGTGACCGGTATCCGGCGGGGCTGGAATGGCTTGCTGGCGTTCAATCCCGACGATCCGGCCTCTCGGGAAGAGCATATTACCGATCTCGATGTCGAGCTTGTCCGGCGAATCGACCGCACCGGCGGCACTCTGCTTCATACCAGCCGGGTAAACCCCGGTAACCTCAAAAAGAAAGAAATTCCACCCTTCCTTCGCAGCTCGCCGCAG
>CAIUQW010000159.1 GCA_903901395.1 uncultured Chlorobiales bacterium
CAGTTGCTCGCGTTGACGATGATGAAAAAGGTGTCGGCGCTGACGCGGTAGATGATCAGGTCATCGACGATGCCGCCATCGGGATAGAGCATCAGCGTGTACTGCGCCTGCCCGTCCACGATTTTGGCGAGATCGTTGGTGGTCATGTACTGGAGAAACTCCAGCGCCCGCTCGCCCCTGACGTAAAAATTACCCATGTGCGACACGTCGAAAAGCCCCGCAGCTTCGCGCACGGCCTTGTGTTCAGCGATAATTCCGGTGTACTGCACCGGCATGAAAAAACCGCCGAAATCGATCATTTTCGCACCGGCAGCTTCATGCCAGGCAGAGAGCGCAGTCTTTTTCATTGATCTCCTTTAGTCGATTAGATGAATGTGATGGAATGCCTTGTAAAAAAACAATTTGGGGAAAAGATCAAAGCCTTTTTCAAGCGATTTCAGCAGTTTCCGCCGCCGCTCAGCCGATGATCACCACGTCATCGAGTTCGTTCCGGTCATCGCTCCTGCGGGGAAAGTGCTGACTCAAAAGCTTGCCGCACTGCTCCACCGCCGAACGGATCCCCTCGCCCGGACGGCCGTCGCCAATGCTCTTCGTGATGGTATCGACCGCCCCCTGCCAGGTCTCCTGCCCGACTTTGGCATCGATGCCCGTGTCGGCCAGCACTTTGACGCTGTGCTCGAAGAGCGAGATATAGATAAGTATGCCGGTGCGATCCCGCGTCTCATGCAGTTTGCGATGGAAGAAAACGCGAATCGCCGCCTCCTCGACCTCCTCGGCAATCTCCCGGCGATTCACGAAGGGGCGCTTCAGCGCGGAGATGCGCTTGACGGCCTCATGCGCCGCGATGAAGAAAATCGCGAACAGGACGAGGAACATCCACATGTTTTCGTTCCGAAGCAGGAGCGTGCCGACGATGGCGAGCACGAGCGCGATGGTTCCGCTGGCCGACATGATCGCCGCCGGATAGTGGCTGCTGGCCGAGACCGTCATGACGACAATCTCGCCCGAGGTCGTGGCTTCCGCCTCCTTGACCGCTCTTTCAATCGCCAGCCGATCCGCCGCGGTCAGGAACTTCTGCATTTTGTTTTTCATGCCCTCTCTCTTCCGATGTGGTTTGTCGCCGCAACTACCAGTCTCCTGACGCTCCGCCACCGCCGAAATCGCCGCCCCCGCCGCTGAAACCCCCGCCGTCGCCAAATCCGCCACCGCTGCCGAAGCCGCCGGAGGTGAAAATGCCGCCGCCTGGCCCGCCAAACCCGAAAGGCCCGCCTCGATGACGGCCACCGAACAGACGGAGATAGAAGAACAGCGCCATCAGAATGATGAAGACAATCGGAATCGACGGTTTGTCGCCCTTTCCCTTCGCTTTTGCGACCGCATCGGCTTTGAACTCACCTTTGACCGCCGAGATCATCGCGTCCGTCGCGCCGATGAACCCCGCGTCGAAATCGCCCCGAGCGAAAGCCGGTTTGATGATGTCGCGAATGATGCGGCCCGACTGGAGATCGGTCAATTTCCCCTCCAGGCCGTAGCCGACCTCGATGCGCATCTTGCGATCACCTTTTGAGACGATGAGCAGAATGCCGTTGTCACGCTTTTTCTCACCGATCTTCCACGCCTCGGCAACGCGGATCGAGAACTCCTCGATCGGTTCGCCCTGAAGCGACGCCACCGTGAGCACCGCGATCTGCGTGCCATCCGCCGCTTCGAGCGCGGAGAGCTTCTGCTCGATCTGCTGACGAGCCTGGGGCGAAATCATTCCCGCGTAGTCGTTGACCCGCCCCGTCAGCGCGGGCACCGGCGGAAATGCCGCCATGAGCGGCGCGGC
>CAIUQW010000160.1 GCA_903901395.1 uncultured Chlorobiales bacterium
GCCATCGCCAATGCCGACGCCGCCGCGATGCTCGACCTGGCGGGCATGGTCAACCGCAACGGCTACGACGAGCAGGATTTCATCGAAAAGCTCATCGAGCACTTCCGAAACTTCCTCATCATCCACAACCTGCGTTCGAGCAAGCTCATCGAGCGCCCGGAGCCGGTCAAGGAGCGCTACCAGCGCGACGCCTTGCGGCTGACGCCGACCGCAATCATGGCGATGACCGACTTTCTCATGCAGACGCAGCGTGAGCTGAAGTTCTACGCCGAGCACCAGTTCCGCTTCGAGCTGGCACTGCTCAAGCTGATCGCTCTGGGGCAGGGAACCGCAGTCGCGGACGAAAAAAAAAAGCCACTCCTGAGCCTGTAGCCCCGCCGCCTGCGCCTGCCGCTGTCACCACACCAAAGCCCGAGCCTCCCGCCCGGCGCTCGAAAGCCGCGCCCGCGGCGGCTCCATCCGCCTTGCCGCCGGTGCCCGAAGCGCCGCCGCCCGCCGCCATGACGCGCTCGACCAGCCGCGCAGAAACGAAATCGACGCCCGCCATCGATCTCGGCTCATGGAAGCAGGCCTTCTCGAAATTCGGCAGCAACGCCGACCAGCATCTTCCGGCACGAAACCAGCCGCGCGTCGAGGAGAGCGGAGCCTCCGCCGCGAACGGCGCTCCTGTGGCGGTGCTCGAACAGTTGCGCATGGAGTGGGGCCGCTTCCTCGAACACCTCTCGGCCAAGGGATTGCAGGTACTCGTTTCGCACCTGCACGCCTCCGAACTGATGTCGTGCAGCCCGTCAGGCGTGGTGCAACTCGGCTGCTGCCGGAAATTCTCGTACGAAGAGCTGCAACACGACTCGGCTATGCTCGAAAGCGAACTCGCCGACTTTTACCGTCTCCCGCTACGCCTCACCGTCCGCTACGACGCCGAGCGCGACGCCTGCACGCGCGAAAAGAGCATCTTCACGATGTTCCAGGAGCTGACTGAAAGCAACGAAATCGTCCGCTACCTGATCACCGAATTCGGCGCAGAGCTGGCGTATTGATGGGAAATGAGAGATCAGAGGCAGGCAAATTTCATAGGCGAGGATGCCTTACTGGTGATCGACGGCGTGGAGGATATTTATGAGGGCGAGTGAAACAATAAACAACAAAGGGCGAAAAGATGGACGGATATAAAGCAAGTGAAGCCAGCATAAAACACGTATTGAATAAAGCAATGCTAAAAAATAAGGAGTATTGTGAATTTTCATTAAGGGATGCAGAGAACCAGCTTGAAATATTGCTTGACCGACCGGCTCATGATTTACCGCCAATTCCTTTCGAAAAAGTTGAAGCAGTTAAGCAAGTGTGGGAACATGCGATTGGTAAGGCAAGATTCAATGTCGCTCAAATATCTCTTGATCATTTGATTTTAGAAGAAACATTGAATAGTGGTACTTTACAAGATGTTCGAGATGTTATAGAAAGTAACGGTATGTATGAAGCGATACAGAAGGGACTGGAGTCATTAGTTTTTGAGTTTCGACATGCAAAACATTATCGTTTTGAAGAAAGAATGTCAGAACCGGGGTTCATGGATCAGCTTTGTAGTGACGTCGAAAAATGGGGAACTCGAAGAGATGAATATAATATAGCAATTGAAAGGCTTGATATTCAGGCGGCAGGTGATTGGTTGTCCGGAAAATATTTCCCTGAAGACACGTCATCAGAACAGACCAGAAGACAGGGAACGGGTTGGGCTGTGCCGACAGCGGTCGGACGGGAACATGACTTGTGGAAATGGTTTGATGAAGTGTGGAAAGATTCTGATTGGCAAAAAGAAATGATTCGGTATTCAAAAAAAGAAAAGGGCGGCAGTAAAGATAAAGAAGCAAGAAAAAAAGGAGATACAAAAATCGCATTTTATAAGCGACTGAAGTCTCATCTGATTTTGTTAATTGAAATACATGCAAAGAATCAGGAGAAAAAAGTTTGTGATATAGTCGCGATGCCGGATTCAATCGAAAAGCCATTTAGAGACTGGGCAAAAAATCGTTTTTCAACATCACTTTTTGAAAATTCAGAAAAATAATTCGGAATTCGGAAATCATAATTCTTAATTCTTTTCCTTTTATTTTATCCCTTAGCTTGATAGCGAACCTGTTGAAAAACAGTTATCGTTAACTATCAATCAAGCTAAGCAATGGATACTATTCACACTCTACCAACAAGAATTTCTTTACTAACTATTTATCCTTTACAGCGCGCAGGCAGGCTTTATCCGTTGAATGTCGGTGGGCGTTTGCTCTTACCCGTATCCGCAGAAAAAAGGAAAATTCCGAAGCGAGGCGGAGCTTTAGCTTTTTACTGGCATAAAGCCAGGCAAGGTCGGGCACATCGGAGAGACAGGCATTTTCCGGTTGCTTGCTCTGTCTTTCCGGCGCGGCTTCGATTCAGCTATTACGTTGACCGGAACGGCAACCTTCGAGCCTTGAGCGATTGGAGGGCCAGATAACGGGCATCACTGATTTAGATTGACGGATAGGCGCGGGCCATACTCGCGCCACATTTTCAACCCCGCTCCGATCCGGGATTTCAGATTTCGGCGGAAATTCCCGATATTCAGGGTCATCTTTTACAAGCTTTTTGTTCTGGTTATAATCAGAATTACAGCATTTATTCACTACGAGTCCTTCGGGACTTTCAAAACGGGTCATACATTATATATGAGTAAGGAGCCAACAACGGCGCAGGGGTTGCAGAACAGGTTCAGAACACACTATTGCGGGCTTTTGAACCGCAAGTCGGAAGGGGAGTCGGTCAGGCTCGGCGGCTGGGTGCACCGCATCCGCGACCACGGCGGACTCATCTTCATCGATCTCCGCGATCATACCGGCATCTGCCAGCTCGTGGTGCTGCCTGAAAACGAAAGTCAGTTCAAGCTTGCCGAAACGCTGCACTCCGAATCGGTGATCTCCGCCGAGGGCAAGGTGGTGCTCCGCTCCGACGCTACCGTCAACCCGAGGCTCGCCTCCGGCGCTATCGAGGTGGTGGTCAGCACGATCCAGATCGAAAGCAATGCGCATCCGCTGCCCTTCCCGGTGGCCGATGACATGCCGACCTCCGAGGAGCTGCGCCTCAAGTTCCGCTTTCTCGACTTGCGCCGCGAAAAGCTGCACGAGAACATCATCTTCCGCAGCAAGCTCACCGCCGCCGTCCGGAAATACCTTACTGACTTCGACTTCATCGAAATCCAGACGCCGATCCTCACCTCGAGTTCGCCCGAAGGCGCGCGCGACTTCCTCGTGCCGAGCCGCCTGCATCCCGGCAAGTTCTACGCGCTGCCGCAGGCGCCGCAGCAGTTCAAGCAGCTCCTGATGGTGGCCGGTTTCCCGCGCTACTTCCAGATCGCGCCATGCTTCCGCGACGAGGACGCCCGCGCCGACCGCAGCCCCGGCGAGTTCTACCAGATCGATATCGAGATGTCCTTCGTCGAGCAGGACGACCTGTTCGTCATTCTCGAAGGGATGTTCAAGCACCTGGTCGAAACGATGTCCCAGAAGCGCATCACGCAGTTCCCCTTCCCGCGCATCAGCTACAAGGATGTGATGAACCGCTACGGCTCGGACAAGCCCGACCTGCGCATTCCGCTGGAGATTCAGGACGTGACGCCGCTTTTCGTCAACTCCGGCTTCAAGGTCTTCGCCTCGAACACCGCCGAAGGCTCCTGCGTCAAGGCGATGGTGCTCAAAGGGATGGGCGGCGAGTCGCGCCTTTTCTACGACAAGGCCGAAAAACGCGCCCGCGAGCTTGGTTCGGCAGGCCTGGCCTACATCCAGTTCAAGGAGGAAGGGCCGAAAGGACCGGTGGTGAAGTTCCTGTCCGGCGAGGAGATGAACGCGCTGAAAGAGCGCCTCGGCATCGTGACCGGCGACGTAGTATTTTTCGGCGCGGGCAAGTGGGAGAAGACCTGCAAGATTATGGGCGGCATGAGAAATTACTTCGCCGACCTCTTCCCGCTCGACAGGGACGAGCTGTCGTTCTGCTGGATCGTCGATTTCCCGATGTTCGAGTACAACGAGGAGGCGAAGAAAATCGACTTCTCGCACAACCCCTTCTCGATGCCGCAGGGCGAGATGGAGGCGCTCGAAAGCAAGTTCCCGCTCGACATCCTCGCCTACCAGTACGACATCGTCTGTAACGGCATCGAGCTTTCAAGCGGCGCGATCCGGAACCACCGCCCCGACATCATGTACAAAGCCTTCGAGATCGCGGGCTACCCGAAAGAGGAGGTTGATGCCCGTTTTGGTCACATGATCGAAGCCTTCAAGCACGGCGCGCCGCCGCACGGAGGCATCGCCCCGGGCCTCGATCGTTTGGTGATGATCCTGCGCGACGAGCAGAACATCCGCGAAGTGATCGCCTTCCCGATGAACCAGTCCGCCCAGGACCTCATGATGGCCGCCCCCTCCGAGGTGACGATGCAGCAACTCAAGGAACTGCACATCCGCGTCGAACTGCCAGACGAGGAGAAGTGACGGCGAGCTGATCTGATGTATAGCTGCTTGACAATGAGAACTCCCGCAAGCCGCAAGGTTTCGCGGGAGTTTTTTGTTTTGGGGGGATCGATTGGGAAAGCGGCAAGTTGATGATTTTGGCAGGGATACGTCCGAGGATGGACAGTCGGGCCGTTCGGTATATACCTTGCGCAACGTTTCTTTGGCGGTTATATTATAACCATTATGTATTATCATGTACGAATCAAAAAAAAGGTCGAGCGAGGTTTGCGCAAGCTGCCATCCGACGTTCAGAAGCTTTTCTTCCTTCTCGTCGCGGAACTTCAGACGGATGGCCCGATCCAGAAAAGCTGGCGTAACTTTTCATCCCTCGGAGATGACC
>CAIUQW010000161.1 GCA_903901395.1 uncultured Chlorobiales bacterium
ACATTCCGCCGGAGACCGGCGAGGTGGCCGTGGCGGAGCTGAATGTCATGACGCTGCGCGTGCCCGGCGATGGTTTCGCCTACTGGTCGCTCGGCGAGGCGGCTCCACGTCGCGTGTCGCTCTACGAGAGCGCCGACGCCCACGCATTGCTCAGCGGCGAGCTTCGCCAGGTGCTGCGGCAGGAGACGCAGAATAACCGGAAGATGGTGGTCGTCGTCAGAATCAGCGACAAGGCGAAGTACAAAGCGCTGGTCGATATTATCGACGAGTTCAACCTGATGAAGATCGACCGCTTCAGCCTCGACGAATTTACGCCGGAGGATGCAGCGGAAATCCAGAAAGCCGTGGCCATGCGCTGACGGCGTGGCTCGTGAACCAGAAAACAGGAGTAGGGAAAGGTGTCGTCAAAGTTACAAACAGTGCATGATGCTGCGGCCCGAAAGGCGCAACGGTGGACTTTCCGCGAGCAGTTCCTCGATACTGACCGCCTGAGGCAGATCAATTACGGAAATCTCACATTGCGGCGCGAGGCGCATCTTTTCCTGACGCACGGCGTGGTGGTATCGGTGGCGTTGCTGCTGCTTTTCTGGCTGGGCAGCGCGAACTGGAACCGCGTTCTCGGGATGTTCGGCGGCAAGCCTGAAAAGCAGGTGGCGGTTCAGTGCTATGAAGTGGTCACCAGCGTGACGCAGTTGCCGCCACCGCCGCCAATCGCGCCCGAGCCGCCGAAGGTGAGCGCGGCTGCCGCGCCGGTGGATGCGCCGAAGGTTGGCAAGATCAAGAAGGTGGCCGAAGCGCCGCCAGATCAGACCTTCGCCACGCAGACGGAGATCAAGCAGGCGATCACGCAAGCTCCAGCCTCACAGGACGGCGGAGGTTCGTCATCATCGTGCGAAACAGTCGTGGAGTTCGTGAACTGCCAGAATCCTCCGACAATGGTAAGCACACCGAAACAGATTTACCCGGAAATGGCGAGAATCGCCGGTATCGAGGGCAAGGTGCAAGTGCGCGTGCTCATCAGCGAGGAGGGCAAAGCTATGAAAGCCGAGATTGTCAAGCGCGTACCAGCCGACCAGACGTTCTTCGACAAGGAAGCCATCCGCATTGCGATGGAGTCAAAGTACACCGCCGGAGTCCAGAACGGCAGAAAAGTGCGAGTCTGGATGACCATTCCCGTGCGCTTCACGCTGCATGAGGGGTAGGAGGGGAAAGTTGACAGTTGATAGTTGATAATGGATAATTGTCGGGGCGGCTCTTGTGGCCGCCCTGAATTGGTGCACCTCTACACCGCCATTCTATTTATTATGACACCGCTCATAAGACGAATATTTATCATGTCGATCATTGTGCCATTGCATTGTTTTTGGAGCAATATGTCACTGGCTGATGATCACGATACTGTGGTTGAGTTTGTCAACTGCCAGAACCCGCCGACGATTGTAAGCACGCCACGTCTCATATATCCCGAAATGGCGAGAATTTTAGGTGTCGAAGGCAAGGTTTTCGTGCGGGTACTCATCGACGAGGATGGCATACCTGTGAAAGCCGAGATTGTCAAACGCATTCCTTTCAACTGCTCGGTATTCGACTATGAAGCGGAGCGCATCGCGATGGAGTCAACGTACACGCCGGGAGTTCTTAATGGCAGAAAAGTGCGAGTCAGGATGACCATTCCGGTGCGGTTTACGATGCACAAAGATTGATGCGAATGATGAATTGAATATAAAACAGGTTGATAATTGTAGGGGCGGCTCTTGTGGCCGCCCTGATTTTTTCTGTCATTCTGAATGGAGCAAAGCGCAGTGAAGAATCCAGTCTCTTGCTGGATTGGCGAGAACTTTCATCTCTCTCTCGCATGACAAGCACGCTCAAACCTCATGACCTGGCAGTAGACCATTTTGAGAACTTCTGTGCATTTTGAATTGTTCTCTTTGATGGTTATCGTTGATATATATCATTGGAAGGAGAGATTATGGACACAGCGAAAATATTTACCTCGGGACGCAGTCAAGCGGTTCGGTTGCCGAAAGAGTATCGGTTTGAGGGCAAGGAGGTGATTGTCCGGCATTTTGGCAACGGCGTTATACTTTTGCCCCTCGACAAGCCTTGGGATATGCTCGAAGCGTCTTTGAACGAGTTCGAGCCGGGTTTTCAGCTTGTGCG
>CAIUQW010000162.1 GCA_903901395.1 uncultured Chlorobiales bacterium
ATGTCGCTCACCGGACACTCCTATGGGGTCAATGCCGCTTCGTTCAGCCCGGACGGGCAACGCATTATTTCTGCTGCTAGTGACAACACCATCAAAATCTGGGATTCAAAAACCGGTCAATGCCTCATGTCGCTCTCGGGTCATTCCGCTATTGTCCATGGCGTTGCGTTCAGCCCGGACGGACAACACATTATTTCTGCTGCTAACGATAAAACCATCATAATCTGGGATTCAAAAACCGGCCAGAGTCTCATGTCGCTCTCAAGCAATTCTGATATAGTGACTGCCGCCGCTTTCAGTCCCAACGGTCAGCGCATCATTTCCACTATATATGAAAGCAGCGCCATCAAGCTCTGGGATGCTAACTCTGGCGTCTGTATCCTGACACTTTCTGGTCATTTTGGAAACGTCTGGACAGCAGCTTTCAGCCCCGACGGACTGCGCATCATTTCCGGCTCTGCTGACAGCACCATCAAAATCTGGGACGCGCAAACCGGGCAATGCCTTATGACGATGGCCAATCTGCCGGACAACGAAACCGCTTCGTGGAGCGAAACGGAGCCGAAGCTGCTATCGGCGTCGCCGAACGCCTGGCGCTGGATCGGCCTCGCCGACGGATGCCGCCGCCTCCCCATCGAACTCCTCGCCGACCCGGCGGCGGGATGAAATAGCGACATATGGCGATGTTCCGTACGGGCGGTTCGCGAACCGCCCCTACAGGGGGAGAATTCGATTTGCCGGTTCATAGCGTGGTAGCATATCGCGATCATCCGCCAACCCATCCATCCACCCCATAAACAAGAAACCCCCGACATCACCGGGGGTTTCATTATTTCATCGTCAATCCGATTCCTACTTGCCCATCTGCTGCTGCATCTTGCGGCCATGCTCTTCCATCCTCTTTATATCCTCACTGGACATGCCGTGCGGTGAATCCGGGATGGCGGGAATCTCCATTTTCGCGCAGTTGGCCGGAACCTCGAAAAGCTTGTCCTCCGGCACGGTGCGCTCGACCTTGACCAGCTCGGTCAGCACGCCCGAGGGCGAAAGCAGCATCTTCACCGGAAAGCCCTCCGCGCCAGCAGCCTTGAGCTTGTCGGCAAGCTGCGTCATGGACTCGCCGTCCGCGCCCTGCATGTTGGCGTACGAGTAGTAATCGAGAAACTCCTTGCTGACCCACTGCTCGACAACCGTGTCGCGGCCCGGCCATGAAATCCTGACGTGCGTGCACTCGAAACCGTTGATCTTCTCCTTGCCGAGGTTTTCGATTTTCGCATCCTTGTACGGATCGCCGCCAGACTGCGCTTTCACCTTCGACGTATCGATCTCCAGGCACTCGCCGGTTTCGCCGTTGATCATGTAGACCTTGCCAGGCTTGTCCACCAGCGCGAGCACGGTCATCGACATCCCGCTCGCATGACCGCCGATGTTCATCGAGTTCTCGGCTCGCATCCCCTTTTTGCTGACATAAAGCGTCATGTCGCTCGTGCCTGCCTTCGGAATGGTGGTCTTCATGTAAATGACGCCCTGAAACGGCCCGGCAGGTACGGCGGACTGCCCGACGCCAGCGGAACCCGGAGCGCCTGACTCTTTCTTGCCACACGCCGACAGCGCGAGCGTCGGAACCAGCACGAAGGCAAACAATCTGCGAATGATGGATTTCATGATGTTTCGTCTTTAGTGATTGCGATTCATACAACCGGTATACAAATCTAATGTAGCAAGAGACCGCAACTCTCCCGCGCGGCAGCGCTCTCTCGAAAGCATGAAAAACAGCTCTGGCTGCGTTTGTTCAGGAAAAGTGAGGGGAGATGCAGGTTTATGCTGACTTGCTGTGGGCGTTGTGGATGAAGTGGACTGCGGGGACAGCAACAGGAAGCAGTCCGCGCAGTCCGCTCTCAGTCATCCCTGAGCCTGCTTTTCGCTGTACTCCCAGCGGTTCTGGTGGTCGAGGATCAGCTCGACGATCTCACGGACGCAGCCGCGGCCACCTTCGAATACCGAGATGTAGGCCACGCGGTTGCGCAGATACTCCGCGCCGTTGATTGGAGTTACCGGCAATCCTGAGAGTTTGAGCATCTCCAGATCGTCGATGTCGTCAGCGATGCAGGCGCAATCGTCGTCCTGCAAGCCGTGGCGGCTTTTGAACGCTTCGTAGGCTTCGAGCCGCACCTCGCCGTCAAGAAACAGATCGACCGGCCCCGTGGCTTCGAGCAACGAGCGGTAGGCTCCGGCGCTTCGTCCGGCAATGACGGCCACCTTCATGCCGAGACGCAACGCCTCGCGGATGGCGACCAGATCGCGGGCAAAAATGGCGGGCATTTCGCGACCTTCGCCGTCGAGCGTGAGCACGCCGTTGTTGAGAACGCCGTCGAGAGAGACAACCAGCGCCTTGATGCTGTCGAGGGCGGCGTATATCTGTGACGAAGGGTCAGCCTTGTAGGGCTGCATGCCGAAAAACTGAAAAGAGCTCAAGTGTGTGACTGGTTAACGTGAATGAGAAGTTTCGCGAATCGAGGTCATGCAGCGCTGGAGCTGCATCAGTTCCCGCACCATCGCGCCGAACTCGGCGAGCGGCGCCTGCGTCGAGGCGTCGGACATGGCGCGGGCCGGGTCGGGATGCACCTCGAAAAAGAGTCCGTCAACGCCTGTTGCGACAGCGGCGCGAGCCAGCGGCATGAGGAAGCGGCGGTCGCCTCCCGAAACGCCCGCCCCCGCGCCCGGAAGCTGAACGCTGTGCGTGACGTCGAGAATGACCGGCCAGCCCGAATCGGCCATGATCGGCAATCCCCTGAAATCAACCACGAGATTGTGGTAGCCGAAGGTGGTGCCCCGCTCGGTGAGCATGATCTTCCGGTTGCCCGTCGAAGCGGCCTTTTCGGCGGCGTAGGCCATATCCTGCGGCGCGAGAAACTGTCCCTTCTTGATGTTGACGGCGAGCCCCGTCGAGGCGGCGGCCACGATCAGTTCGGTCTGGCGGCAGAGGAAGGCTGGAATCTGAAGCACATCGACATAGGCCGCAGCAAGCTCCACCTCGGAGGTTTCGTGAACGTCGGTCAGGACGGGCATTCCGAAGGTTTCCCTGATCTCCCGCATGATCTCCAGCGCCTCGCGGTCGCCGATGCCGGTGTATGACGAGGCCGACGAGCGGTTCGCCTTGCGGTAGGAGCCTTTGAAAATGACCGGAATATCCTCTGCCTTTCGGATGCGGTCAAGCTCGGCGGCAACCTCCATCGCCATCTCGCGGCTTTCGACGAGGCACGGGCCTGCGATGAGGAAAAGTCCCTTCGTTCCAGGCAGCGAAACCGGGCCAATCGAGAACTTTTGCATCCTTTGTCCTGTTTTCTTAAAAAGAGTTAACGGCAGTAGAGACCGACGCGGTTTTGCGAAGAGCCGATGTTTTCAAGCCTTGAATTTAATCAATAATTTCTCTTTTCACTCTCCAACAAGAAGAGCTGTTTATGAATACCGCAGATACCCGGCAGAGGCTGCTCGACATCGAAAAGCAGATCGCCAGCCTCAAGGAGGAGCAGACAACCGTCAAGGCGCAGTGGGATGCCGAAAAGGAGCTGATCCACACCTCGCGCCGCCTGAAGTCGCAGCTTGAAGAGTTTCGCGTGCAGGCAGAGAACTTTGAACGCAGCGGCGACTACGGCAAGGTGGCCGAAATACGCTATGGCAAAATCATCCAGATTGAAAAGAAGCTGGAGGCGAACAACCGCAAGATCGAGGCGCGGCAGGCGTCGGGCGACCTCATCATGAAAGAGGAGATCGACTCGGGCGACATCGCTGACATCGTTTCGCGCTGGACGGGCATTCCGGTGAGCAAGATGCTTCAGTCGGAGCGCCAGAAGCTGCTCGGCATCGAGGCCGAACTGCACCACCGCGTCGTCGGCCAGGAGGAGGCGGTGCGGGCGGTCAGTGACGCGGTGAAGCGCTCACGCGCTGGCATGGGCGACGAGAAGCGGCCCATCGGCTCGTTCATCTTCCTCGGCCCAACCGGCGTCGGCAAAACGGAGCTGGCCCGAACGCTCGCCGAGTATCTCTTCAACGACGAGGACTCGCTGATTCGCATCGACATGAGCGAGTACATGGAGTCGCACACGGTGAGCCGCCTGGTCGGAGCGCCTCCCGGCTACATCGGCTACGAGGAGGGCGGCCAGCTCACCGAGGCGGTTCGTCGCAAGCCCTTCTCGGTGGTGCTGCTCGACGAGATCGAGAAGGCGCATCCCGACGTTTTCAACATCCTTCTCCAGATTCTCGATGATGGGCGTCTGACCGACAGCAAGGGACGGACGGTGAACTTCAAGAACACCATCATCATCATGACCTCAAACATCGGTGCGCAACTCATCCAGAGCGAGATGGAGCAGATCGACGGACGCGACGCCGACGCAGTGCTGGCCGGGTTACAGGAGAAGCTCTTCCAGCTTCTCAAGCAGCAGGTGAGGCCGGAGTTCCTGAACCGCATCGACGAGGTGATCCTCTTCACTCCGCTGACGCGGGAGCACCTGCGAGAGATCGTGACCATCCAGTTCAACCGGATCAGGGAGATGGCGCGGCGGCAGCGCATCAAGCTCGAAATCTCGGACGACGCGCTCATGTGGCTCGCCCGCGCGGGCTTCGACCCGGCCTTCGGCGCGCGCCCGCTCAAGCGAGTGATGCAGCGGCAGCTCACCAACAAGCTCTCGGAGATGATTCTCGCCGGTCAGATTGGCGAGGACGACACCGTCGAGATTGGCCTGGAGGGCGAAGCCATCACCATGCACAAAAAGTAGCCCTTAAGCGCAAGCTGGACGGAGCTTCTCGCAGTTCCGTCTAGCTTGTTCTCCGGCAACGATAAATCGCAATCGCCACTATTACGAGATTGGGCTAAAGCCCATTTTTATTATGCTTGATTCGCATTCCCCGGACTGAAGTCCGGGGCAATTATTTAGGAGTATTAATCGCTGTGGTAATAAGAGTATTAAGGGCCGGAGCTATAACCACCCTGCGCTATATGAACAAGAGCCTCTTTGTCGCATTGCTGCTTTCACTGCTCGTCTCTCCGGCGTTTGCCGACAATTCACGCCAGCCCGACAGCCTTTCGATCAAGATCGGCCAGATGCTCATGATCGGCTTCCGCGGCATGGAGGCCGGTGATGGCTCGACCATCGCCGCCGACATTCGCGAGCGGCGCATCGGCGGCGTGGTGTTGTTCGATTACGACGTTCAGTCGGCGACTCCGATTCGCAACATCGAGTCTACGGAGCAGCTCCGGCAGCTCACCTCGGAGCTGCAAATGCTCTCCGCCATTCCGCTCTTCATCGCCATCGATCAGGAGGGCGGGCGCGTCTGCCGCCTCAAGCCGTCGCGCGGTTTTCCGCCGACCGTCTCCGCCGCAAGCCTCGGCAAGCTCGACAACGCCGACTCCACTCGCCAGGCCGCCGGATCGACCGCCGCGCTGCTCGCGAGCCTCGGCGTGAACATGAATCTCGCGCCGGATGTCGATGTGAATGTCAATCCGAACAATCCGGTCATCGGCAAGCTTGACCGGAGCTTCTCCGCCGACCCGGCGGTGGTCGCCCGGCAGGCTCGAATTTTCGTCGATGCGTTCCATCAGCACGGCATTATCGCGGCGCTGAAGCACTTCCCCGGCCATGGCAGCTCTACCACCGACACGCACAAGGATTTCACCGACGTCACCGCCACCTGGTCTCGCGCTGAACTCAAACCTTACCGGACGCTGATCCGCGACGGCTACGACGATCCGGTCATGACGGCGCACGTCTTCAACGCCAAGCTCGACAGCCTCTACCCGGCAACGCTCTCGAAGGCGACGATTGACGGCGTGCTCCGCAGGCAGCTCGGCTTTCGCGGCGTGGTGCTCAGCGACGACATGCAGATGAAGGCCATAGCCGACCGCTACGGCCTCGAAGAGGCGATCCGGCTCGCCATCGATGCGGGCGTTGATGTGCTGATCTTCGGCAACAACGTCAGCTACGACCCCGACATCGCCAGCAAAGCAACAGGCATCATCCGCCGTCTCGTCGAACAAGGCGCAATCACGCCGGAGCGGATCAACGAATCTTACCGCCGCATCATGGCCTTGAAAAACCGAACCATCACCCCACGCCCATGAAAACCCTCTACCTCGTCCGGCACGCCAAAGCTGGCTGGAACGATCCTGCCCAAGCGGATTTCGACCGCACGCTCACCAAACGGGGCCACCGCCAGGCCGAAGAGATGAGCGAACGCCTGCACGAAAAAGGCGTTCTGCCGGATCGGCTCGTCTCCAGCCCGGCGCACAGGGCGCTCGAAACAGCGGAGATTTTCGCGGACGAGTTGGGCATCGATCGAGAGGGGATCGCGCGGAAAATCGAAATCTACGAGGGGGGCATCGATAAGCTCGCCTCCGTCCTCCGTGAATTGCCGGATGAAGTCAACACGGCGATGCTCTTCGGCCACAACCCGACGATCAGCCACTTCGTCCAGTGGCTCACCGGCAAGCCCGCCGACTCGATGGACACCTGTGGCATCGCCAAAATCGAGCTGCATTGCGATCACTGGCGCGATACCGTCGAAGGCATCGGAAAGCTGGCATGGTACAAATATCCGGAGCGGGAGTGAGGCTGAGAAACGCTTGCAGATTGCGGAATACGTCCTATAAGTCTCCTACTCGTCCCAAATGTCCCATGGCAAATGGACGATGTGGACTTAGTGGACAACAAAGTGGACGATAGAAAACACCAGTGCTGTTGCGCCCTCAGTAATTCTCCGGCTTTGGCTCTCTCTCCATCAAATCGAGAATTGCTTGCTGGGCGGGTTTGTTTTCGTAGAGCATTTCGTAGACGGCGCGGGTGATTGGCATTTCGACGCCGAGGCGGGTGGCG
>CAIUQW010000163.1 GCA_903901395.1 uncultured Chlorobiales bacterium
AGGCAGACGCGGCAAGTCGCCAAGGTTCTTCAGCACAATGCCAAGAAATACCAGCAGCGAACCGAGAATGAAGAATTGATAAAAGATCGCAAGCGCCTGTCAAAAAGAGATTGGGCTAAAGCCCTGATTTATTATGATTTCTCAGGGTACCCCGGCTTAAAAGCTGGGGCAATTATCAAGAGTTTAATGGCTGCATGAACAAAAAGGCCGCACCAGGCGGCCTTGCATGACAAGATAAGGAAAGACGGGTGGAGCACAGAAACCATAGATATTAAGAAGGGTTTTAACCCCTCGGACATTCAAAACTCTTACGTTATTACTCCGGCGATTAAAACTCTTAAACAATTGCCCCGGACTTCAGTCCGGGGTTTATGGATAAGACAAAATATATAAGGGCTTTAGCCCAATCTCTTCTTTTAGGGAAGATTGCGAATCATTGTTGCCGAATTCATAACATTGCCCCGGCTTTCAAGCCGGGGAACGTGAAGATTTCAAGCACCACCCAATCCCGAACGATTTCGGGACAACCGTTGCAGCGCGGTTCCCCCTCAGTCGATCAGCTTGTTAATATTGTACTCGAAAATTCCCTCCGCTCCGGCACGCTTCAGCTCGGGAATGAGCGTGCGCACGATCTTTTCGGAGACAATCACTTCGAGCGCTACCCACTCCTTGTCGGCGAGGTCTGAGACGGTCGGCTGGCGCAGGGCGGGAATGCCCTCCATGATCTTGTCGAGCGCAGCTTTCGGGGCGTTCATCTTCAGACCGACCTTACCCTGCGCGTTGATCGCGCCTTGCAGCAGCAGCGCCATGTTCTCGATCTTCTCGCGCTTCCACGGGTCTTCCCAGGCGGCTTTGTTGGCGATGAGCTTGGTGTTGGACTGAAGCACCGTTTCGACGATGCGAAGCTTGTTAGCTCGCAAGGACGAGCCGGTCTCGGTCACCTCAACGATGGCGTCGGCCAGATCCGGCGGCTTGACCTCGGTCGCGCCCCAGCTGAACTCGACCGATGCGTTCACGCCATTCTCAGCCAGATATTTCTTCGTGATGTTCACCACCTCGGTGGCGATGTGCTTGCCTTCGAGGTCTTTGACCGTCTTGATCGGCGAGCTTTCCGGCACGGCGAGCACCCAGCGCACCGGTCGCATCGAGGCTTTCGAGTAGACCAGATCGGCCACCTCGACCACATCGGAGTCGGTCTCGATGATCCAGTCCTTGCCGGTCAGTCCGGCATCGAACGCACCCTGCGCGACGTATCGCGCCATCTCCTGCGCGCGGATCAGGATAGCCTCCAGCTCGTCGTCATCGATGGAGGGAAAATAGGAGCGGCTCTGGACGGAGAAGTGAAAACCGGCGTTGGCGAAAAGTTCGAGAGTGGAATCCTGAAGACTGCCCTTTGGCAGACCCAGTTTGAGAACCTTGTTATTGCTCATGAGATGAAAAATAATCTGATAGTTGACTTAAAGCTTTTCGAGCCTGAATTGCCCCTGTTCATAGACTCCATACTGGTAGCGTCCTTCGATCCACGAACCGAGATTGACGTAAGTGCTGCCCGATTCATGCACCACCTGCACGCGCTCCGAATGGTTGTGACCGCAGACAAGGTAATCAAAATCGCGTTCACGCGCCAAAGCGGTGGCAAAATCGAGGAGCCGCATCGGCTCGGTGGTCATATCGACCTTTTTATGCTTGCGGCTGAGCAGGGAGAAGCGCTTCATGAGCGCCGTGGCGAGGTCGGAGTGAAACGCCGTGAGCAGGCCGAGATTGAAGCGGTTCCGCACGAAGCGGGCGAACAGTTTGTAGCCGAGGTCGCCCTCGCCGAGGCCGTCGCCATGCGCGAGCAGAAACAGCTTGCCGTCGTGATGAACTTCATGCAAACCGTAGCAAGTCTTGACGCCAAGCTCGTCGTCGAAGAAACTGCCGAGCCAGAAATCGTGGTTGCCCGCGAACCAGGTCACTTCGACGCCGCTTCGGACAAGTCCTGAAAGCATACAGAAAAAGCGGGTGAAGCCTTTGGGAATCACGTGGCGGAACTCCATCCAGTAATCGAGAATGTCGCCGAGAAGGTAAAGCGAACCGCCGTTTTCGCGGATGATCGAAAAAAGAGTTTCGAGGCGCTCGTATTTCTCCTGTTCCGCCTGAGGCTCTTGCAGGCCGAGATGAAGATCGCTGAGAAAATAGAGTCCGGGCATCACGAAAATTCAGGTTCAGAGCGCGAGTGACAGGCCGATCACTACCGCCGGAATGAGAATGTTGTCCACCTCCTTCGGGCTGACTCCCTCGACGATGGTAGCGGCAACGGCGATCATGGTGATTTTCACAGGATCGTAGGCTTCGGGAATGATCAGGCGGACAAAGAAAAGACCGGCAAGCAGACTGCCCGCGAGAAAGGCGAGGCTCCCCTCGACGCTCTTTTCGCTGAGCACCTTGTACTTCATTCTGCCCATGCGGGTGCCGATAATCGGCGCAAGTCCGTCGCCCCAGCCAAGCATCGCCATGGCGAGCACGCCGGGAAGCTGTTTGTAGAAAATCGTGCCGCAGATCATGGCGACGATCACGAAATAGAGCGTGCCCTTGAGCAGCTCGCGCTTGTCGCCGGTGCGGGTCATGGTCTTGACCGCCTGATCGTCATCGGCGGCGAAAAGTCCTTTCTGGATGAGCAGCAGCGTCCAGACGGCGAACACCGTAATATTCAGGTAGCGCGACCAGTCGCAGTCGTGGAAAAGTGGCAGGAAAACGATGACCGAACCGGCGCAGATGTGGGTGATCTTGCGGCTGATGTCACGCGGCAGGCCGTGGTTGGTCACGAGCCAGTCCATCAGCGGCGGCACGCTGAAGACGTAAACGAAGGTGAGCACCATGACCAGAACATTGTGCCACACCACGGGCAGGTCGAAAAAGGTCGAATCCACGGCTGTCATGACGCCTCCGAATAGTGAAGGTTATGATTGAAGATGACCTGAAACAGGGATGTTCGGGCGAATCATCGTCATCGTCGTGCGTCCGGTATTCATCGAAACAGAGAGGCGGAAATGGCATCCGCCCCGATTGTCACAAAAGAGATCAGTGATGCATGTATTTGATGCCGACCAGCGCGGCAGCAAACATCTGGTTGGTGAGAAACAGAATGTTGTTGACCACCTGAAAGCGCAGAAATGCGTTATGCTCCTGTACCTCGCTCTTGCCGATGGCGTTGCCGAAGCCGTCATCCACCGCGTGCTGCACGAGCGTGATGCCCGATTTGGGGTCGCGGTAGATCGGAATCTGGATGATGATGTTCAGCACGAGTCCGGCGACGATGCAGTACATCAGCGTCGTGAAGCCCCACATCCAGGCGCGCCAGGCGAAGACCGCAAAGACGAGGTCGATGATGATGAATGCCACAAGGAAGGTGTTCTTCGAGCCGATCAGCACGGTCAGGGATTTCATGCCGCCCTTGGCGTCTCCCTCCTTTGACTTGAAGTCGTTCATGACGATCAGCGCGATGGCCATGAAGAAGTTGAGTCCTGCCAGCCAGAGCACCTCGGGGCGAATTTCGCTGAAAAGCGCATTGGCCGAAAGGTAGGTGATGAAGCCGTAGGAGAAGCCCACCGCCGGGCCGGAAAAGAAGATGTTCTTTTTGAGCTTGAATGGCGGCGCGGAGTAAAGGTAGCCGACCACGAGGCCAGCCAGCAGCGAGCCGACGAATATCATGCCGCGCTCGCCGCCGATATCCATGCCAATCAGGCTGCTCAGCACCACGGCGATGATGAGTACGATGCTCCAGTTCCAGATGGCCTCCTTTTCGGAAAGCCTGCCCGATGGAATCGGGCGGGTCGGCTCGTTGATACGGTCGAGTTCGAGATCGTAGTAGTCGTTCACCGACTGGCTGAATCCGGTGCCGAGCGGCCCGTACAGCAAAAAGAGAGCGGTAAGCTTGAAATAGTCCTGGGGCGTCGCCTGCATGGCTCCGGAAGCCATGACGCCACCGGCAAGGCAGGGAAAAACGCTGATCCAGGTGACCGGATCGAGAATTTCGAGATGGGCTTTTACTTTATCGACAAATCCGTTGCTTGCTGCTGCCATGATGGGTGAAGTGGTAAAAACGGCGACCGTCCGGTTGAAATTGACTGCGATTCGCTTCCGGCGGATTCGTCCCGCACTATGAAGCGCCCGAATATGTGTGGTAAATTTACGAATCCCGTTGAAATTATAACATCATATCGGGAACAATTATGACGGAAGTTATATCCACCATGTTCAGCGGGCGAGGTGGACGGTTTGTCATACCGCTTCGCCGGTGAGGGTGGCGGAGGTCGCACCGGTGATTCTGACTGTGACAATATCGCCCGGATTGCATTCGCCACGGCTGAAGACCACCGCGCGATTGGTCGCCGTCCGGCCCATGAGCTGCGACGACGAGCGTTTGCTTTCGGCTTCGGCAAGCACTTCGACGGTCTGGCCAATATCTTCCTGATACTTTTCGCGCGATATGCTGTTCTGCAAATCGATGATCTCCTGAAGCCGCCGCTTCTTGACCGCCTCGGGCACGTCGTCCGGCAGGTTCCGCGCCGCCCAGGTGCCGGGACGCACCGAGTAGTGGAACATGAACGACGAGTCGAAGCCCACCACTTCCATCAGCGACAGGGTCTCTTGATGCTCCTCCTCGGTTTCGGTGCAGAATCCGGCGATCAGATCGGTGGTGATGGCCGCGTCGGGAATGTGGCCGCGGATCATGGCGATCTTGTCGAGATACGCCTCCCGTGTGTGGCCGCGCTTCATCAGATCGAGCATTCGCGATGATCCCGACTGGACGGGAAGATGAATGTGGTTGCAGAGATTCGGCCTCGCAGCGATCACCTTCACGAGCGACTCGGAGATGTCCTTGGGATGCGAGGTGGTGAAGCGGATGCGCATCTCCGGCGCGGCCTGGCTCACACCGTCAAGCAGCGCGGCGAAATCGAACCCCTTCGAGGGATCGCGCCAGGAGTTGACATTCTGGCCGAGCAGCGTCACTTCGCGAAATCCAGATGCCGCGAGCGCCGCAACCTCGGCGACGACGCGCTCGAAGCCGACGCTCCGCTCGCGCCCGCGCGTCACCGGCACCACGCAGAAGGCGCAGTGGTTGTTGCAGCCGCGCATCACCGGCAAAAAGGCGCTGATCGTGCCAGATCGGACGGGATCGATGCCCGCGTAGGTCTCCGCCTGATCGTAATCGAGGCAGGCGAGACGCTTCTGTTCCCGAGAGTTGGCGATGATACCGGCAAGCGAGCGATAGTTGTCCGGCCCGACGATGAAATCGACGAAGGGATAGTCGCTGAACATCTGTTCGCGCTCGAACTGTGGCACGCATCCGAGCACGCCGATGACAAGCTCCTTGCGCCTCCGCTTTTGCCCCTTGAGCTGCGTGAG
>CAIUQW010000164.1 GCA_903901395.1 uncultured Chlorobiales bacterium
CGTGTCTGGTCAACCACTGCGTGAACGACATTCTGGTCTGCGGCGCGCGTCCGCTCTTTTTCCTCGATTACTACGCCTGTGGTAAGCTGAAGCCGGAGATCGCGGCTTCGGTTGTGACCGGCATGGTGAAGGCGTGCCGCGAGAACGGCGCGGCCCTTATCGGTGGCGAGACTGCCGAGATGCCGGGCGTGTACGACGTGGAGGATTTCGATCTCGCGGGCACGATTGTCGGCGCGGTCGATCAGCCGAACATCATCAACGGCTCGAAGATCGAAGCGGGCGACGTGATGATCGGCCTCCCATCGACCGGCCTGCATACCAACGGCTACTCGCTGGCCCGCAAGGTGTTCGAAGGTCGGATGAACGAGCGTTTTGCAGGACTCGACGGCACGGTTGGCGAGGAGCTGCTCAAGGTGCACCGCTCCTATCTGCCGGTCATCGAGCCGCTGCTCGGCACCAGCGACCTGCGCGGCATGTCGCACATCACCGGGGGCGGCCTCATGGGCAACACCATGCGCATCGTGCCGGAAGGACTCACCCTGTCGGTAGACTGGAATTCATGGCCGGAGCTTCCGATTTTCGACCTGATCCGCAAGGAGGGAGAGGTGCCCGAAGAGGATATGCGCCGCACCTTCAACCTCGGCCTCGGGCTGGTGATGATCGTCTCGAAGGATCGCGTCGATCACATCATGGCCTATTTGAAGTCGAGAGAGGAAAATGCCTACATTGTAGGCGAGGTCGTCAAGGCCTGATTCAGATCGAGTGTTCGTTCATCATTCAATCCTGATCGATATGCTGACATTTCTTGCCATCATCGCCGTATCCTATCTCGTCGGCTCCATTCCGACCAGCATCATTGCCGGGAAGCTGCTCAAGGGCATCGATGTCCGTGACTTCGGCAGCGGCAATGCGGGCGGCACCAACGCCTTCAGGGTGCTGGGCTGGAAGGCGGGACTTGCCGTCACGCTCATCGACATCGCCAAGGGTACGATTGCCGCCGTGCCAGTGGTCGGCTTTTTCAAGACGCATCCCATCGGCGCGTTTCCCGACATGAACGAGATCGCTCTGAGCCTCATCGCGGGCATGGCCGCCGTCATCGGCCACGTCTTCACGATCTTCGCCGGATTCAAGGGTGGCAAGGGGGTCAGCACCGCCGCCGGGATGCTGATCGGCCTCGCGCCGGTGAGCATGCTGATGGTGATCGGCATCTTTCTGCTCACCGTGACGATTTCACGCTATGTGTCGGTAGGCTCTATACTTGCCGCTATTGCATTCCCGCTCATCATCGCCATCCGAAAGTACATTTTCGATCTTGGCCAGGGTCTCGACTACCGCTTTTTCGACAACTGGTTCGTGCACGACAGCCTCGACTACCATCTGCTCATTTTCGGCGGCATCGTGGCGGCGGCAATCATCTACACCCATCGCGCAAACATCAAGCGCCTCTTTTCAGGAACCGAAAACCGCCTGACCTTCGGGCGGAAGAGCTGAAAGGTCGGTGCCTGCGATGAAGATCACCGTTCTCGGCGCGGGGAGCTGGGGCACCACGCTCGCCATTCTGCTCGCCAACAAAGGCCACGAAGTGCGGCTGTGGGCGCATCGCCCGGAGTTCGCCAGGGCGCTTGAGACGGATCGGGAAAACAAGCGCTATCTCAAGGGCATCCTGTTTCCTGAGAATCTGCATATGGTCGGGAGCTTGCACGAAGCGGTCAACGCGGCTGAGATGATCGTTACCGCCGTACCGTCACACGCGCTGAGGGAGACCGCTGCGGCCTTCGCCGACTTGTCGCTCGACGGCAAGGTGATCGTCAACGTCGCCAAGGGAATCGAGCGGAACACCGGTAAGCGCATGTCCGAGGTGCTGCTCGAAACGCTGCCCGCCGTCGCGCCGGAGCAGATCGCCGCGCTCTACGGCCCGAGTCACGCCGAGGAGGTTGCCCGCCAGCAGCCGACCACCGTCGTCGCCTGCTCCGTATCGGAAGCAACCGCCCGGCTCGTTCAGGAGGTGTTCCACACCAGCGCCTTCCGCGTCTACGTCAATACCGACCTCATCGGCGTCGAGATCGCCGGATCGGTCAAAAACGTCATCGCCATCGCCGCCGGAATCTCCGACGGACTCGGCTTCGGCGACAACGCCAAGGCGGCGATCATCACGCGCGGCTTGGCTGAAATCTCCCGACTCAGCGCAAAACTCGGCGCGGATCCGCTAACCATGTCCGGTCTCTCCGGCATCGGCGACCTCGTTGTCACCTGCCTGAGCCGCCACAGCCGCAACCGCTACGTCGGCGAGCAGATCGGCAAGGGACGCACGCTCGACGATATTCTTGCGGAGATGAGCATGATTGCAGAAGGGGTTATCAGCTCGAAAGCCGTCCTCGAACTCGCCACCCGCCTCGGCGTCGAAATGCCGATCACCCGCGCCGTCTACGAAATGCTCTACGAAAACAAACCCGCCCAGCAAGCGATTCTCGATTTGATGGAGA
>CAIUQW010000165.1 GCA_903901395.1 uncultured Chlorobiales bacterium
CGCATCGTGAGTCGCTACGGCAATTCGCCCGAGGGGATGGTCGAGGCGGCGCTCGAATTTTCGCGAATCTGCGAGGACGAGGGTTATTACGATCAGCTCTTTTCGATGAAATCGTCGAACGTTCGCGTCATGATCCACGCCTACCGGCTGCTTGTCGCTCGCGCCGACGCGGAGCTGCGCTACGCCTATCCGCTGCATCTTGGCGTGACCGAGGCGGGCGATGGCGATGAGGGGCGTATCAAATCCGCGATGGGGATTGGCGCGTTGCTCGAAGATGGCCTCGGCGACACGATTCGCGTGTCGCTTACCGAAGATCCGGTCAACGAGGTGCCGGTCGGTTTCGCTATCGTCAAGAAATACAACGACATGCTGCTCGTGCGAGGCGACCGGGCGCATCTGCCGGTCAAGCACGTCGTCGAGCACGAGCTGAAGAACACCAGTCACGAGCAGCTCCCGTTCGAGCCGTTCAGCTATTCGCGCAGGCCATCCATCCGCATCGACGGCGCGGGCATTCCGCTTGGCGGAGACTCCTTGCCGGGGGTTGAAACCGCCGCTCATGCGCCGATTACCGACACCGATGCGCTGCGCGACGAGATTCTCGCGCGGCTCGATCCCGTCAAACCGGCGGACGCGATCCGCTCGGAGCTGGTGAGCGTCGGCGTCGGCAGCGCCGAGGATATTCCGCTTGTCGAAGAGCTGCTCGACTCGCTCGGCGAACTGCGCGAAAAGATTGTCGTCTCGACCGCCGACACCTCGATTGCGCCCGCGCTGCTGCCGCTTTGCGGACGGGTTCGGCTCGACATCGTCGAGGGCGAAACGCTTGGCACGGGCTTCATCGACTCGCTCCATGACCGGAACGCCGCCATCGAGTTCTGCTTCATCCACGAAAAATCGTCGGAGAACGTGCCTGCCGAGGTGCTGGTGCGTCTCGCTGCCAAGCTGCAAGCGAAAGGGTTGAAGCGGGTCATGCTCTCCATCGTCTCCGACGCGCCGCTCTTTCCGACGCGCAAACTCGCGCTCGAACTGAAAAAGGCAGGGATCGATTACCCCCTCGTCGCGCGTTACCGCCGCCGCGAAGGCGAGCGCTCCGGCGTGCTGATCGAGAGCGCCATCCAGGCGGGCACGCTCTTCTGCGACGGCATCGGCGACCTCGTCGCGCTCGATACGAACCTGCCCGTCAGCGAAGAGGTGAGCCTCGGTTTCAACATTCTTCAGGCGGCCCGTATCCGTATGTCCAAAACCGAGTTCATCTCCTGCCCTGGATGCGGACGCACCTACTTCGAACTCGAAAAGACGACGGCGCTCATCAAGGCGCGGGTTTCGCACCTCAAGGGGCTGAAGATCGGCATCATGGGCTGCATCGTCAACGGCCCCGGCGAGATGGCCGACGCCGATTTCGGCTACGTCGGCTCCGGCAAGGGGCGCATCAGCCTCTACGTCGGCAAGGAGTGCGTCGAGGAGAATCTGCCGGAAGAGAAAGCGCTGGATCGTCTGATCGAGCTGATCCGCCAGAACGGCAAGTGGGTCGATCCGGCATGAGTCACTACACGCTGATCACCGGGGCATCCACCGGCATCGGAAAATGTCTTGCCGAGGATTTCGCCAGAATGGGCGACAATCTGGTGCTCGTGGCCCGCTCTCGCGACAGGCTCGAAGCGCTGGCCGGAGAGCTACGTCGCGCACATGGCGTCGAAGTTCACGTTTGTGCTCAGGATCTTTCGGAGGTCGATGCGGCGTCTGAAGTCTTCGGATTCTGCGAAGCGAAAGGTCTCGCCATCGAC